>NZ_JBFRSN010000076.1:0-4514 GCF_041473595.1 Vibrio sp. 10N.222.46.A1 | reverse complement strand
GGGTTTATCACTAAGGCTTTTTTCTTTTTAAGTTTGTGATCTAGCCACGCGAGTTGCATAGCGTATAGCGCACCGATGGTAAGTGTCGCGTATGAGAACAGAGCTAAAGATATGTGTAGCAACAGCTTCGGGTCATTCTCTAAGTGTTTGATGAAGGTACTAGGAAGAAAAGTGGCAGCCATTAGATTTAGAGCAGCGAAGCTATAAACAACCGGCAAGATGAACCACAAACGGGTTTTGAGCATAGCACCGCTCATGACCACAGATATGATTAAACTGATTAAAGAAGCAACGTTTAAGATACTGAGGTTTTGACCACTGGCATTAAAGATTAAATCGCCAAGCAACCAAGCATGGAAAGCTAAAGCAAGTAATGCGCTGATAAACACCGTTTTTACACGGATTCCTGTTTGGTGCACGAGACCTGGAATGATCGTGAAAATCGCCATTGTATAAAGAAAGGCTGCTGCGATCGCAATAAGACTGTCCATGGTATCCATTTAAATGATTACTAATTGGCGAATTATACCTCGCATCGCTCTTTGGGGCTATGGTGAACCTCATTCAATTCCAAGTGAATAATGTCTCACATCACATGCGTGGATGATTAACGCTCCACAACGGGTATGACTCTAATCCGCGCTAATGTATACTCACAGTAATAGTCGCAGTTTTGAGCGAAGAGAAAACTATGTTTGATAATTTAACGGATCGTCTATCCAAAACGCTGAAAAACATCAGCGGTAAAGGTCGCCTGACCGAAGACAATATTAAAGAGACGCTGCGTGAAGTACGTATGGCGCTACTTGAAGCCGACGTTGCACTGCCAGTTGTCCGCGATTTTGTTAAGCGCGTAAAAGAAGGCGCTGTAGGTGTTGAGGTTTCTAAATCTCTCACCCCGGGTCAAGAATTCATTAAGATCGTTCAAGCTGAACTTGAAGCTGTGATGGGGGAGTCTAACGAGGCTCTTGACCTGGCAGCACAACCGCCAGCCGTTATCTTAATGGCGGGTCTACAAGGTGCGGGTAAAACCACATCGGTAGGTAAGCTATCTAAGCTCCTGACTGAGCGTGATAAGAAGAAAGTTTTGGTTGTGTCTGCCGACGTTTACCGTCCAGCCGCGATCAAACAGCTTGAAACCTTAGCAAGCGATGTGGGTGTCGACTTCTTCCCATCTTCAGCTGACCAAAAGCCTCTTGATATTGCAAACGCTGCAATCGACCACGCGAAGAAGAAATTCTACGACGTGCTAATTGTCGATACTGCCGGTCGTTTGGCTATCGATGAAGAGATGATGGGTGAAATCAAAGAGCTTCATACTGCCATTAAACCAGTAGAGACGCTGTTCGTTGTTGATGCTATGACAGGTCAAGATGCTGCGAATACTGCAAAAGCCTTTGGCGATACGCTACCACTAACCGGTGTTATCTTAACGAAAGTGGATGGTGACGCGCGTGGTGGTGCTGCACTGTCTGTTCGTCACATCACAGGTAAGCCGATTAAATTCTTAGGTGTTGGTGAGAAAACTGACGCACTAGAACCATTCCACCCAGATCGTGTTGCTTCTCGCATCCTAGGTATGGGCGACGTACTGTCTCTTATTGAAGATCTACAGAAGAACGTTGATACCGAGAAAGCAGAGAAACTGGCTAAGAAGTTCAAAGAGAAGAAAGGTTTTGACCTTGAAGACTTCCGCGAGCAGCTTGGTCAGATGAAAAATATGGGCGGCATGATGGGCATGATGGATAAGCTTCCAGGCATGTCTCAGCTACCAGACAACGTTAAAGATAAAGTTGATGACAAGATGTTCAAGCAAATGGAAGCGATCATCAACTCTATGACAATGAAAGAGCGTCAGCGCCCAGACCTAATCAAAGGCTCACGCAAAAAGCGTATTGCTGCAGGTTCTGGTACGCAAGTACAAGATGTAAACCGTATGCTTAAACAGTTCACTCAAATGCAGAAGATGATGAAGAAAATGCAGAAAGGTGGAATGAAAGGCATGATGCGCAACATGCAAGGCATGATGGGCGGCGGTGGAGGTATGGGCGGAATGGGTGGTGGTTTTAACCCGTTTGGCCGATAATCTACAAATGTAAGCTTTAGCTACGTTACTTTTCATAGTGTTAGCCGTGTCACAGAAAGTGAGCGGTGGCTATGTTGGTGAAAAAATAGCTAAAGCCCTTGCATTGCCCCGGAATAAGAGTAAAATTCCGGGGCTTTAATTTGGCACGAGACCCCAAGCTATTTACTTATACTTGGGGTTAATTATTTTATTAAGAAAGCAAAGAGGACGACATGGTAACCATTCGTTTGGCACGTCACGGTGCAAAGAAGCGCCCATTTTATCAAATCGTAGTTGCGGATAGCCGTAACTCTGTAACTGGCCGTTTCATCGAGAAAGTAGGTTTCTTTAACCCTACTGCTCAAGGTCAAGAAGAAGGTCTACGTCTAGACCTAGATCGTGTTAACCACTGGGTTGGTCAAGGCGCATCTCTATCTGACCGCGTAGCTAAGCTAGTTAAAGACGCTCAAAAAGCGGCTTAATTCTTTTTTAAAAAGAGAAATAGCTTATGTCGATGAAGGGTAAAGAAACGATGAGCGAGCAAAACGAAAGAATTGTTATGGGTAAACTTGGGTCTACCTATGGTATTCGTGGCTGGCTTAAAGTGTTCTCCTACACAGACAATGCTGAAAGCATATTTGATTACAGTCCTTGGTATTTAAAGCTAAAGGGCGAGTGGGTTGAGTATAAAGTTGAAAGCTGGAAACGTCATGGTCAAGGCTATGTATGTAAGCTAGCGGGATTAGATGTACGTGAAGACGCGCAACTGATGACCAACTTTGAAATTGCTATTGACCCTGCTTCATTACCTGAATTGTCAGAAGATGAATTCTACTGGCGCGAATTGTTCGGTATGCAAGTTTTTACCACTAAAGGTTACAACCTTGGTGAGGTCACTGACCTATTAGAAACTGGCTCGAACGATGTTCTAGTAATCAAAGCAAATCTTAAAGATGCTTTTGGCCAAAAGGAACGGTTAATCCCGTACCTTGAAGAGCAAGTGATCAAGAAAGTTGATCGCGAAGCTCGCCGGATCGAAGTTGACTGGGATCCTGGATTCTAACTCCAAATTACAGAGCGAGAGAACACATGTGGGTTGGCATTATTAGCCTTTTTCCTGAAATGTTCCGTTCTGTTACTGATTTTGGAGTAACAGGTCAAGCGGTTAAAAAAGGTCTTTTATCTATTGAAACATGGAATCCTCGTGATTTCACTCATGATAAACATCGCACTGTTGATGACAGACCTTACGGTGGTGGTCCTGGCATGTTAATGATGGTTCAGCCTTTGCGCGATGCTATCCAAACAGCCAAACAGGCAGCACCGGGAAAGACGAAGGTTATTTACCTTTCACCTCAAGGTCGTAAACTCGACCAACAAGGTGTTGAAGAGCTGGCAACAAACGAGAACTTGCTTCTTATTTGTGGTCGCTATGAAGGGGTAGATGAGCGCATCATTCAATCTGAAGTCGACGAAGAATGGTCGATTGGAGATTTTGTGATGACGGGTGGCGAGCTGCCAGCCATGACGTTGATTGATTCAGTATCTCGGTTTGTTCCGGGTGTACTTGGAGATTTCGCATCAGCAGAAGAAGATTCTTTTGCAAATGGTTTGCTAGATTGTCCCCATTATACGCGCCCTGAGGTGCTAGACGATAAAGATGTGCCATCGGTACTCAAGTCTGGAAACCATAAGGACATTCGTCGCTGGCGATTGAAACAATCGTTGGGCCGAACTTGGCTAAGAAGACCAGAACTCCTGGAAAACCTAGCTCTGACTGACGAACAGGAACAATTACTGGCTGAATTCATTAAAGAGCAACGCTCTTAACGAAAAGCAAGCAGTAACCTATTAAATTTAGTATCAGTTTATTCTAGGAATTTATACAAATGAGCAACATCATCAAGGCTCTTGAAGAAGAGCAACTAAAATCAGACCTTCCTAAATTCGCACCAGGTGACACTGTTGTAGTTAAGGTTAAGGTAAAAGAAGGTGACCGTGAGCGTCTACAGGCTTTCGAAGGCGTTGTAATCGCTATTCGTAACCGTGGTCTACACTCTGCATTCACAGTTCGTAAGATCTCGAACGGTGAAGGCGTAGAGCGTGCGTTCCAAACTCACTCTCCAATGGTTGATAGCATCGAAGTTAAACGCCGTGGTGCAGTACGTCGTGCCAAGTTGTACTACCTACGTGAGCGTTCTGGTAAGTCAGCTCGTATTAAAGAGAAGCTTACTAAGAAGTAATTCTTTTTGCATTCTATCGATAAAAGCGGAGCCATTTGGCTCCGCTTTTTTGTGTCTGCTATTTAGAGTCTCACAGGTAAGAGATCTCCAACTTGCTCGTTCCTCACTCTTGAGGATGACGAATGACAAGCCTTGATACCTTGATAGGCTGTCGAACCGCTGAGGGAGTTTTTGAATCAACAGGAGCTGTCATTCCCTAGACTGAC
>NZ_JBFRSN010000075.1:0-11496 GCF_041473595.1 Vibrio sp. 10N.222.46.A1 | reverse complement strand
AGTTTGTGACGTTCGCAACATGTTTGGTTACACAGGCACTTACAAAGGTAAGAAAGTTTCTGTAATGGGCCACGGTATGGGTATTCCATCGTGCTGCATCTATGTACATGAGCTAATTGCTGAGTACGGCGTAAAGAACGTTATTCGCGTAGGTAGCTGTGGTGCGGTACGTGATGACGTTAAACTAATGGACGTTGTTATCGGTATGGGTGCATCGACTGACTCAAAAGTAAACCGCATTCGTTTCAACAACCATGACTTCGCGGCAATCGCTGATTTCGGTCTTCTAGAAGAAGCCGTAAACCAAGCACGTGCACAAGAAGTTCCAGTTAAAGTTGGTAACGTATTCTCTGCAGACCTTTTCTACACTCCAGAAGCTGACCTTTTCGAAAAAATGGAAAAGCTAGGCATCCTTGGTGTTGATATGGAAGCAGCTGGTATCTACGGTGTTGCTGCGGATCTTGGTGCTAAAGCTCTAACTATCCTAACAGTATCTGACCACATCATCCGTGGTGAGAAACTAAGCTCTGAAGATCGTCAAAAATCTTTCAACGACATGATGAAAGTTGCTCTAGAGACTGCAATCAACATCTAACGAATTGATAAGATACATTGAAAAGCGTTACCCCGCAGCCAAGCTCACTTGGCTGCTCAAATAATCCCGAGGGGGAGATCGTGTCTAACGACAAGCTGCCAAAAGATGCGGATGGTTTGCAACTCAACTTTTGTAAAACATTGGCGTGTGACAACTTTGGCTTGAGCGATGCAAAACGGTATGTTTTGCAACACGCAAACCCTAAGCGTCCAGCGATGGTTTGTCGTGAATGTGGAGCTTTCCCCCCCTTACTTAACAATCGTGAAGTGTTAAGCGAACTTCATCGCCTAAGACAACTTCACAGCGACGGGCTCCCTGCTTGTCGTAATGATGATTGCGATAACTTTGGTTTATCGGTTCATACCCACAAACATCTTTATCATGCCTTCGGCTACAGTGGCGATAGGCAGCGTTACAGATGCAAAGACTGCCAATCAACCTTCGTTGATAAGTGGTCAGGATCCAACAAAAAACTTCAGTTTCAAGAGAACCTCATGGGCTTATTGTTCATGGGGTATTCAGTACGTGAAATTTGTAGAAAGTTAGAGATCAATCCAAAGACTTTCTATGATCATGTTGACCATATCGCCAGTCGCTGTCGTCGCAAGTTAGCGATGATCGATGCTCGTTGGGTCAACCATGCTAAAGATTACGAATTCGCTTCTCACTACCAACGCCTGCAACCGAAAAGCAACAATGGTGTGGTATGGATAGCGACTGGCGAGGCACACTCTGGCTACATCCTTTGCCAACACGTCAATTACTCTCAAAATGAAGAACCATCTGGAAGTGCTGATCACAACCCTTATGATGACGTTGCACGCTTTGTGTCTAAAGAGCACTCTTCAGAAGCGAATCTCGAACTTCCTCAGCCGTCTGACAAACTGAAAGAGCGCATTGAGCAGCAATATCAAGTAATTCTTGCGAGAGGTAATGTAGAGGACCCAATGGGGAACCTTACGACATTCAGTTACCCTTCGAAGGGCGCGCTAATTCGACCGCCTTATACTTCCTATGCTCACTTCCTACACGTGCTTGATATGTGTGATGAGAATAAGCATGTCACGATCTATATGCCACAAGATCCATTACTAAGATCTGCCGCTCTAAGCGTTTGCTTGCCGCGTATTCAGAGTCAAAATGTTGACCTTATGTATGTAGAGGAAGACTCAGGTTGGCAAGATGACCAAAATTTTGAAAAGATCGACATCGTTCATATGAGTTGGTGGCGCGATCGTTGGGCTATCGCGAGTCAAGGTGACAGTCAAAAAGGTATCTGCTACCTAACGGGTAATAATCCAGAACCAAAACAGTGGCTTAATACAGCTTCAATTCAGCAAACAAAGTTCTATCAACAACGTTTTCAGTTGTTATTTGATAGCTTCATCAATGAGCCAAGACGTAAACTTCGTCCTGGGGGCATTCTTCCATTACTCGACATATTTAGATCTTGGCACAATCTGTGCTACCAAGATAAGCAAGGGTTGACGGCAGCACAACGCTTAGGTGTGACAGAGCAGCCATTAACTCTTAAGCAATTGCTTTCATAGAAATTTACCATCTAGACAAGCGCTCTAGAACTCATTGATTTCAAAGCAAAAGCATGAGATAACACCCAAAATTGGAAAAGATACGTGTCCCCTTTATGCTCAGCGAGAGATAATTGATGCTTATCATCAATCACACTCCTATAATGATTGTGTTATCAATATGTTCGATAATTATGGATCTAAGCCTTGGACAAAAATCAGTACCTTCTTGAAACCGAACTAGAACAACTCAAAACTCGCGTTGATTCTGAGCCATTGGTGATCCTAGAGATTGCACAACAATGCCTAGTCAGATCAGAGCAAGTTCTGTTTGAAGAGGGCGCTATCCAGTCATTCATGTTAATGGCGAGATGTTGTTGGAACCTTATGGATTACCAGAAAGGTTTAAAATACATCAAGGAAGCCTACAAACGCCAAAGCCGATTAGATACCGATCATTTTCTCCCTGAAATTCTCCACTTACACGCTCTCCAATTCTGGGGACAAGCCAAGTATTACTCCGCCCAACAGTTCTGGATCAATGCATTAGAACAATCTGCACTGGTTGATGAAGTGGAGATTCAAATTGAATGCCTCATTGGCCTTGGCAACATTTGGCGAATGACTCACGAATATAAACTTGCACGCTCTACCCACCAGCTCGCTGTAAAAGTAGCGAATAACAGCCGCATTGGTTGGTTAGAAGGCAAAGCAAGAATACTTCTCGCATGGGATTACTACCTGCTCAACAACTATGTTGAAATGCTATCGGTGCTCGACGGTGCAGAAGAAGCACTAAAAGAATATAAAGATAATACTTGGCACGCTGAAGTATGGGATTTTCGAGGCCTTGCCCTACTTGGCCTTGAACGTTTGGATGATGCAGAACGAGCCACAGCCAAAGCGCACAAGCTAGCAGTAGAGCACAACCTTGTATGGATGAAAGCGCATTCCTACATCAGTCGAGCTAGACTGGAGCTCTTAAGAAAGAGGCCAGAACAAGCCGCCGAGTTGCTAAGGCTGGCAGAAGAGTCAGCAAACGAATTCGATAATGGCGAACTGCTTAGCCAAATTTGTTATCAACAGTCTTTAGTCGCAGAAGAAAATCAAGATTTTGAAGCCGCATTGATCGCTTTTAAGAAGTATCGTCAATATTCTACCGGCATGCTTAAAGAACAAACAAATCGTGTCGGTTTAGACAAAGCGCGCAGTTCAAAACGCCAGCTTGAACAGAGAGCTCGTAAGCTAATTAACCGCATTCGAGGTCAACACGAACACGACCCGGAAAAGCACCTCTCTTATGTCGTTTCCGAAACCTTCTGGTGGGAAAAACTGGTACTATTTAAGACGGAGCTTAAACGCTCTAATCACTGCATCATCATGTTCCATCACATCGATACCGATTACTTAGATGTCTGTACCGAGATAGCACATACCTTGTGTAATCAGAACGACTTCATTGCAAGGCTAAGTTCGGAACGTGTGGCTCTTATGCTTTCCGAAAAAGACGAAGCTGCTGACCAGATCTTCAAAACTCTGACCACCATGCTAGATATCTATCCATGGCACAGAAAAGGATTAAAAGGTTCGAGACCGACCGTCAGCCTCAACGATATTTTGACGTTCCCGTTCACTCTTGAACAACTAGAAGAAGACGATGCTGAGGTAACAGAATGATGGAAACCCTATTAAGCAAGATTACAGATGCAGGTCTAGATCCTTCATCGGTATCGGGTGAAGAGGCGATCATATTCTGGAATCATATTCGCCAACACGTTTCGACTACACAAACAGAACAAGCACACTGTTACATCATCAGCTCTGAGTACCGCGCCGAGTTACGACAAAATCAAACCAGTATTGATGAGTTAAAACTGGCACTCGACCTACTCCACCTTCCTACAGATATAGAAGATATTCTTACTGTAAAGACCAGCTTAAGTAATCGCTTGGTTGAAATTGGTGATTACACGTCGGCACTGAATGAATTCGTCAGCTCATCGACAATCGCCGTTGAGCACGGACATATCGATGAATATGTAATGGCTATCTTAGGTATGGGGAACCTGTGTGACGCTTACGGAGACCACAGCAGAGCTCTTCGCTACTACCAAAAAATCAATAGCATAGATCACGCGATAAGCAGTCGATCACTTCGTCTGAAATTCAAGCTTTATATGGTAGCAAGTCTGCTACTGCTCAACCGAATAACGGCGGCCAGCGACTTACTGAACGAATGCGAAGAACTGAGCATTTTAGTGAGTGATAAGCTACTCACAGCTCAGATACTGTTGTATCAAGCAAAAGTGCTCCGTGCTAAGAAAAAGCACCATGAAGCGCTTCGTTGTCTGTCAAAAATTCAATATCCAGCCAACAGTACTCAAGCAAGTTGGCTCGCGACCATGACTCGTCTAGAGTTAGCACATTGCTTGAGTGCGACCGGAAAGCAAGACTATGCAAGTATGATCTTGTCGAGCACCCACAAACGTGTGAAGCCCGGCTCGTCGCCTGTGCTTGCGAAGCACTTCTATGATTCTCTAAGTGATGTATGTTTGAATCAAGGTCGTTTTGAAGAAGCGCTGAGCTACGAGAAGAAAGGCTACCGAATTGAAACGGATCTGATGAAGCAGATCCCGATCAGCGAACTTGGTGCAAGCCAACTGCGCCGTCTATCACGGTTTGAATTACAACTTAAACTCATTCTCTCCGAACAAGAGAACAAAGAGCTAAAAGAGACAACAGAGCAACATAAAAATACAGTTGCTCAGCTACAACAAGATGTTTTCACCGATCCACTGACCGGGTTACACAACCGTCGCTGGTTAGATGTGAAACTGAAAGATCTACTGCTACACGAAACGCCTTTCGCATTAATGGTTATCGATATCGACCACTTTAAGTCAATCAATGATGAACTGAGCCACTTAGTGGGTGATAAAGCGATCGTCAGCGTTTCTCAAGAACTGCGTTCATACTTTAAGTTTAGAGGCGCGTCATGTGTCAGGTTTGGCGGAGAAGAGTTCCTTGTCATCCTTGAGAATACTGACCTTGCGAAAGCAGAAATGCACTCTGAAAATTATCGAGAGCGTATCTTCCAATTTGGGTGGCATGAAATACTCGGCGAGCGCGGTTTAACCGTTAGTATCGGTATCACTTTGCATCGCGATGGAGAAAATACTCAGCGTACCTTCTATCGTGCAGACAAAGCCCTATACCGAGCTAAAGCCAACGGCCGTAATCAAGTGTGTACAGAGTAGTAACACGTCTGTCTGTGGGTCTTTAGTTCTGTAGGTCTGTAGCTTTGTAGCTAAGCCCGCCTCTTATTGATAAAAGAACAAAGAGATTCCACCTAATGCGGCAAGTGTCCCGATGATACTTTGCTTTGACACCTTCTCTCCTCTAATCGCATAAATCACCAAAATAAAGACCGGGCTGGTCGCTATTAATGTTTGAGCAATCGCAGGGTTAGCATTTTTCAGCGCCACTTGCTGAAGCCATAGAGCGAGAAACGTCCCGACAAAGATTGCCCCTAATAACCAAAGTTTATCGAGCTTGGTCATTGCCCATAAATCTCTTTTTATCGACGAGTACGGCTTCTTTTCAACGAAAGGGATAATCAGCATTACGGCAAACACGCCAATCGTCAGGCGAATCAAAGCACCTAACAATGGTGGAATGTCACCCGCCACCAATGCGTAGTGGGAAATCACCACACCCGACGCCTGACAAACACTTGCCATAAGCCCATATCCAATGCCACCCCACAGTGCTTTGTCATTAGAAATATCATTACCGTTCGCTGATTTCGACGGCTGAAAGACCACAAAGGTCACCGCTAAGGTTGTTATCACAACACCGAGCCAACTTTGCAAAGTGAGTGCCGCGCCAAGAAACATTAATGCCAAAACACCAGAAAGAGGTGGAGCCAGAGATTCCAGCAACAAGGTCTTATTGGCACCAATTCTTTTTAATGCCGCAAAATAAGCACTGTCACCAACTGCGATACCAATGACTCCCGAGATCGCCAAGATCCCAAAATGGTTAGCACTCAGTTCGAATTCAGGCATTGGTATTAACGGCATGACCAACAGCATCATGCCAGAGGCTACAACCCCCTTAACAATGTTCAACTGCATCGCAGAGAAGCGATGTCCAAATTGCCCATAGATCCATGTCGCACATGCCCACACCATCGCAGCGCCAATGGCCGCTAATTCACCTATATACATCCGCATTTATCCTTTATTTATTGTTGTTATGATTATGGCTATGCGCATCGTTTGAATCAGAACTGTCATCTTGTCAGCAAGAAATCCGAAATAACCTATTCAAGTTCAATTGGGTTTTATAAGATCCATCAGTGATTTTATTCTCATTATTAGCAGCAACATATTATTTTCAGATTGGTAAATCATTTTTATAACAATTACTTGGATGATAGCGTAGTATATTTGTAACTAACATCTAACATTACAAGGATCTGTTATGTTTTTAGACTACTTTGCACTCGGTCTACTGATTTTCGTAGCATTAGTTATCTTTTACGGCATCATCGTTATTCACGATATTCCCTATGAAATTGCGAAAGAACGCAATCACCCTCATCAAGATGCTATTCATGTCTCAGGCTGGGTTAGCCTATTCACTTTACACACTATTTGGCCGTTCCTTTGGATTTGGGCTACGTTGTGGCGCAAAGATCGTGGCTGGGGCTTCGCTAAGCTTGAAGAAGAACAACATGATATTCATCACCGAGTCGACACTCTCATCGACCAAGTGAGTGCACTTCAGAACGAAATCGCACAGCTAAAGCAAGCGGGCACTGAGCAAAACAGCACAGAGAAACAGACAAACAACGTTCAAGATCAGGAGGCTAAGTAATGGATTTACTGCTGATAATGACCTACGCGGCGCTTTGTATTACGATTTTCAAAGTATTCAAAATCCCACTAAACAAATGGACTGTCCCAACAGCCGTACTGGGTGGTGTTGTCCTCATCGGTACTTTGATTCTATTAATGAACTACAACCACCCTTTCACACAAATCGGTAATCAAGTTTACTCAACGACACCGATTGTTTCAGGGGTTCGAGGCAAAGTCATCGAGGTTCCGGTTGAAGCAAATAAGCCTCTCAAGCAAGGGGATATCCTTTTCAAAATAGACCCGATTCCTTTTGAAGCTGAAGTTGCTAAGCTGCAAGCCAAAGTAAAAGAAGCGAGTCAAGGAGCCTTAGGTCTAGAGTCGCAAGTTGGAGAAGCTGAAGCTGCCAAAATAAAAGCCATTGCAGAAAGAGATAAAGCACAACGTGAATTCTCTCGATACAAGCGAGGCTTCGAAAGTGGCGCATTTACAGAGCAACAGCTCGATACTCGTCGACAGGCATACAAAGCCACAGAAGCAGCTGTGAAAGTAGCCGAAGCAAACCAACAACAAGCTCAGATCGCACTTAACTCTGAGATTGGCGGTGAGAATACAGCGGTTGCAGGCTTACTTGCTGATTTACGTAAAGCTGAATTCAATCTTGACCAAACGGTAGTAAGAGCACCAACCGATGGCTACGTAACTCAACTCGCTCTTCGTCCTGGTGTAATGGCTGTACCACTACCATTAGCGCCGGTGATGACCTTTGTTCACACTGAGGCGCAATTCTATACCGCAGCCTTTAGACAAAACTCACTACAACGACTGCAACCTGGCTACGAAGCTGAGTTTCTATTTAGAGCACTACCAGGAAAAGTGTTTAAAGGACGCATTGATGAAGTGATCCCAGCCATTGGTGAAAGCCAATTTCAAGCTCGAGGCACACTTCTAGGTACTGACGCACTGCGCACTAGCGGCCGTGTATTTGTTAAGCTGACCATCACTGATGATCTGTCTGAGTACCATTTGCCTATGGGTACTGCCGTCGAAGTGGCCGTTTATTCTGACAGCTTCACTCACGTATCTATCATGCGTAAAGTGCTTATTCGCATGAAGAGTTGGCAAAACTATCTATATCTAGACCACTAAACGGTCGTAGATATACGACAACCCCGCTTAACACATTGTTAATATGAATCAAAAAGCCAGACTCGTTCTGGCTTTTTTGTTGCTTGATTAACCATAAAATTGCGCTTATTACGTGATATTAATGCGTCTAGATGGAATTTTAGACATCTAGACACTTACCTTCCCTTATGGAAGGGTTCTACTGTATAATGCGCGCCTTATTTTTTATATTTGCCCAAAAAACGTTCTCATTGAGACGCATATTAATAATGGCGAATATTATGCTTTATTTTCAGTATTCGAGGTTATCTATGAACTTTTCAGCTAAAACAGTCGTCGTTATTGCTATTGGCGCGGCACTGTACGGCATTGGTGGTTTACCTATGTTTGGTGTCCCAGTGTTTGCTAACACGACATTGAAACCAGCAATGGCAGTCCTAGCACTGTTTTCTGTTTTGTTTGGCCCTATTGTTGGCTTCTTGGTTGGCTTTATCGGTCACTGGGTAACGGATTTGTTCGCAGGTTGGGGGGTATGGTTAACTTGGGTATTAGGCTCAGGTATTGTCGGTATGGTTATCGGCTTATTCCCAATGATGACTAAGAATCGCCTTCAACAAGGCGAACTGCCAATGAAAGATTTTGCACTGTTCGTGGTACTTGCCCTTGCGGGTAACGTTGTGGGTTATGGTAGCTCTGCGTTCCTAGATACCATCCTATACGCAGAACCCTTTACTAAAGTCTTCACTCAACTGTCTATCATCGCTGCGGGCAACACTATTCTTATCGCAGTGGTAGGCTTCCTGATCCTAAAATCAGTCGCTAAACGTAACAAACAAAGCCGTAACCTGACCGAGGCATAAACGCTAATGACTATAGCATTTTCGAACTTCTCTTTTAGATATGAGTCGCTGGATAAACCGACGCTAAAACATATCAATCTAAGGATAGAGAAAGGAGAGAAAATCGTCATTATTGGACCAAGTGGTAGTGGTAAATCTACGCTAGGTCAGTGTCTCAATGGTCTGATACCTCATGCAATTAAAGGTGAGGTCTCTGGTTCTTTAGAGATCAACGGCAAGAATGTCTCTGAGTTTTCAATGCACGACTATACCGAGCAAGTAGGCACAGTATTGCAAGATACTGACAGCCAATTTGTGGGGTTAAGTATCGGTGAAGATATCGCGTTCGCATTAGAAAACCAGTTGATGTCGAACATTGATATGTACCCGTTAGTTAAATCGACAGCAAAAATGGTCGACCTAGCGGATATGCTTGAGCGCTCTCCTCATGACCTTTCAGGTGGTCAAAAGCAACGAGTATCGTTAGCGGGTATTTTAGTCGATGATGTCGATATCTTGCTGTTCGATGAGCCTCTAGCAAGCCTTGACCCTAAAACGGGCAAAGCAACGATTGAGATCATCGACCAACTTCATAAAGAAACCAACAAGACTATCGTGATTATCGAGCATCGCCTTGAGGATGTTCTGCATCGCGATATCGATCGTGTGATCTTAATGGAGCGCGGTGAAATAGTCGCGGATATGACTCCGGATGACCTCTTAGCGTCCAAGTTACTTGATACGCACGGTATTCGTGAACCTCTCTACTTATCTGCACTTAAAGCAGCGAAAGCCCCTCTGACTAACGAAGATAAACTTTCAAACCTCAAAGCTTTGGATTACAAAAGATTCCGCCCAGCAGTTCAAGCTTGGTTTGCTGAGCGCCCGGCACCGGTAGCAGAGAAACAGTACCAGCCTTTGCTCGAAGTTCATGGCTTAACTTATTCTTACGACGGCGAAAAAAATGCACTCGAAGATGTGAGTTTCAAAATTGGTAAGGGTGAGTTTGTCTCGATTTTGGGCAAGAACGGTTCGGGTAAATCCACTATCACCAAACTCATCATGGGTGTGATAGATGCTGATTCAGGTTCTTCCTATCTAAATGGTCAAGACTTATCTGAACTTTCCATCTTTGAAAGAAGCCAGAAAGTCGGTGTGGTGATGCAAAACCCGAATCATATGATCTCACATCATATGATTTTTGATGAGATTGCTTTTGGTCTTCGTAACCGCGGTATGGCAGAACAGCTGGTCACAGAAAAAGTAGAGAACGTTCTTGAGCTTTGCGGGTTAAGTAAGTTCCGCCACTGGCCCATTGAAGCTCTGAGCTATGGTCAGAAAAAGCGTGTAACGATCGCGTCTATCTTAGTGTTGGAGCCCGAACTCCTCATCTTAGATGAGCCAACAGCAGGCCAAGACTACCGTAACTACACATCGATGCTGGCATTCATCCAAAAGCTTAACCGAGATTTGGGCATTACTGTTGTGATCATCTCACACGACATGCACTTGGTTCTAGAATACACCACACGTTCGATCGTAATCGCAGACAGTAAGTTGATTGCTAATGCAGCCATGACGGAAGTGTTTAGTCAGCCATCGCTTTTAGAACGTGCGAACCTTTGCACCACCAGCATTTATGAACTTGCGACTATGATGAAAATCGACGACACCAACGCTTTTATGCAGTACTTCATCGACGACGAGAGAAGCTCGCTATGAATGCATCAAAAGTAAAATTTGGCATCAATTACATTGATACTAAGTCACCGTTACACGCATTGAACGGCATCACTAAATTTGTACTTTTTCTCGCTTGGGTCACTGTGGTTTTGACTACGTTCGACCTGAGATTGATTGCGTTGCTTATTGTGACTGGTTTATTCCTGCTAAAGCTTACTAATGTACCTGTGCGCGTTTATAAGCCTTTGTTATTGGGAACGGTGAGTGTATTAAGCCTAAATGCTTTGTTCATGTATCTGCTTGCTCCACAGCAAGGTACAGAGCTCATCGGCAGCGAGACCCTATTGCTGACACTGCCGGGTAACTACTCGTTGAGCCAAGAGACTCTGTTTTATTTAATCACTGTCACGCTCAAATACATGAGTATGTTCCCGATAGCGTTAATATTCGTCTTTACCACGCACCCGACCGAGTTTGCAGCAAGCCTCAACCGTATTGGCGTTCCATACAAAATCGCCTATGCGGTCAGCTTAACACTGCGTTATTTACCTGAAGTTAAAAAAGACTTCATCAATATCATGCATGCTCAACAGGCTCGTGGCGTTGAACTATCGAAAAAAGCACCTTTACTCACTCGTATCAAAAACGTAGCTAAGGTTCTAGGTCCGCTCATTTTTTCTAGTTTGGACCGTGCAGACGAGATTTCAAACGCAATGACGTTACGAGGTTTTGGCAGACATAAGTCACGGACTTGGTATAGCTATGCGCCTTTGAAACGTATCGATTATGTTTGGCTAATGGTTATCGCCTTTATCGTTGTGTTAGCGATCGTAAAACGTGTTTTAGAACCACAATTATTC
>NZ_JBFRSN010000074.1:0-2834 GCF_041473595.1 Vibrio sp. 10N.222.46.A1 | reverse complement strand
CCTTAGTTAAAAAAGCGATTTGTCATTTAGAACAAGTCATTACCATCAATGAAACACAACAAGAGCTGAACAAAGCTGCTGTTGATGATTTGAAGCACACAGAACAATCATTAGAAGCTTCTGTCAGCCTGTGCGATACATGGTCGCAGTTAGTCGAGCAATCTAAGCAAATGAGTATGGAAGCCCAAGAAATCCTTATCTCATGTTTGATGGAATTGTACCCAGAATTAGTGGACGCCCATCAAGAGCAAATGAATTGCAGCGAAACACTGTCGCTTCCTAGCGGCAAAAAGATTCAAGATCTTCTTGTTGTACTAGAAGAGAAGTATCGCTGGGCGATCACGACCGACTTTACAAAAGCAGAGAACAACTACTGGTTCTGGTATCGCTCTCAAGACAAAGAAGAGCCAAGGCTCGGAGTTCGAGGCGAAGAGTTGGGTGAAGAGCGTGAACTGCCGTTGGATATTGGCCGTCAAGCTTATCGTTTGTACCATGCTTTATTGCAATTTGCGCCTGAGCTTTCATTGGCCGAATTCCTTGTTAAACAGCCGCAACACCGTGCCATTGCGCGCCGTGTGTGGACGCTAGGTAACAAAGCGATGGGTGACATTCAAATGAATGTGCTGCATCAAGATTCGCCGCCAATGCACTTACTGCGTTGTAAGCTAGCAATGTTTGGTGCGACTAAATTTGATCCTCGCTCAGATCGTTGGGTACGAGTGACGTTTTTCCAAGGTGCGCCATTGCTTGATGAAATTCATCAGGACGAATGGGTGTTCCCACTGTTACCGAGTGAAGCGGAGATGGCTGACTCAAATCAAGTTCCTACAAATATCAACGCTCAACATGGAGGTAAATCGTTATGATCGTTTCTCACAATGAACTGGTAGCGGCCGTTAATAAAGCCTTTTTGGGTATGCGTCGTACATGTGGTGAAGCCGATGTGATAGCGAACATGGTGGCAGATTTACAGATGGTTGGCTTGGATGGTGTTCGTCATTTTAATAATGCGAGCAACTTTATGGGGTTAGAAGACGATTGCCCTGTAGACATTCAAGTGCGCAGCGATAACACTGTTGAAGTCGACCTGCACAAGGCGAGCTTAGCGTGTCACCTTCCTGTGGTTATCGATTACGCCATTGAACAAATGGTCGGTAAAAAGACGCTGAAAATTGAGTTAAATAATTGCCACAACCGTTGGTTGGCGTACAGCGAGCTTGTAAAGTTAGCTGCGAAAGGTATTGCGTGCATGGCACGTTGGGATAACGGTTCTAACCCCAAGAGCACTTTGTATGTTCTTAATCGTGGTTGCGTTGCTCCGGAACTGTTTTTATCAGATTTGCCACTGGCATCGTACGAACATATCCACAATATGACCATCGAACTTTCCGTCCAGGATTTCGATATCGAACGTTTGTCAGATGGCTACCAAACACACATTGAATCAGAAGCGCTTTTTAAAACTCAAGAGAAAGCGTGGAACGATGGCATTGAAGTTGATGATGGGGAGTGGGCGGCACTGAAAGAGACCGCTACCGCAATTTTAGTTCAGAGCAGCGAACGCTCGACTCAAGGTGCAGGTGAACTGACAGCTTCGTAGCCGTTAGATTTAATAGGTTCATTAGAACTAACAGGTTCGATAGATTATCAGCGAGTAAGCTAGTTAGTTTATCAAAACAGATAAAACCAAAGAGCTTAACGTATCCTCACCTCGTTAAGCTCTTTTTATTTGTCCCTCTTTTTTTGCTTCACTCTTTTGATCTCTCGCTGGATTTACCTATTCTAAATTGACTGTTTTGACACACGTTGTTACCCGTTGAGAGGTAATTGAACAATTAAACGAAGCACCTTCACATTCATGTTAAACAAACGGTTTCTTTTAGAAGCCACTATGCGTATCTTGCTAATTCTAGGTGCCAACGGGCGCCATTTTTATTCGTACCGATGACATTAGAATCAGATAAAAGGAATGAAGCGTGCAAGCTAACTTTATTGATGGAACCACCCTGTATCGTCAGCACTCTTTTGAGTTGCCACTCGATTACCAAGCCAAAGATGGACAACAGATCCAAGTCTTCGCACGTGAGCTGGTTGATCTCGCTAAAGATGCGCAAGAGCTGCCGTGGCTTATCTACTTTCAGGGCGGCCCAGGCTTTCCATCTCCACGAGTGAGCGGTCAATCAGGTTGGCTAAAGCGTGCATTACAAAACTATCGTGTTCTGCTTCTTGACCAACGTGGTACTGGCAATAGCACGGTGATCAGCCATGAAACATTGGCCCATCTGTCTCCAGAACAACAAGTCGAATATTTAACGCATTTCAGAGCGGATAACATTGTTCGTGACGCCGAAGCGATTCGTGAGCAATTCGGTGTTAAACAATGGTCGACGATTGGTCAAAGCTTCGGTGGCTTCTGTACACTGAGCTATTTGTCACTGTTTCCACAGAGCTTGCAGCGCTGTTATGTGACGGGCGGCATTCCGTCTATTGAGCGCGAAGCTGACGATGTTTATCGTGCGACTTACAAGCGTGTAGAAGACAAAAACAGAGCCTTTTTTGCTCAGTTCCCACTAGCACAAGCTATGTGTCGTGAGATCTCTGATTACCTGCTTAACAATGATGTGAGACTGCCAAACGGTCAGGTGTTTACCGTTGAACAGTTCCAGCTTATTGGCATTAATCTTGGTGGCGGCGAAGCGAACCTTCCTATGTACTTCACACTGGAAAGTGCGTTTGTTGAAGTGAATGGTCAAAAGCAGTTGAGCTACAGCTTCTTAAATCAAATGCAGCAAGAGCAGGGCTACCTAACGAACCCAATCTACGCTATTTTGCAT
>NZ_JBFRSN010000073.1:0-6040 GCF_041473595.1 Vibrio sp. 10N.222.46.A1 | reverse complement strand
GACGACTCATGTTGGGCAAAGGCGGCAATAAATTCTCGTTTGCCAATCAAGTTGAAAGCATGTTTAACCAAACCACTAGCTACCTGCCGATTCTCAATCAATCGTTTCAAAAACTGTTCCCTAAATTGGAACAAAGTGAATTCGATTACAATTGGTCTGGAGGCTCAGATCGTTCGGTCACCGGATTGCCATTTTTCGGTAATCTAAAAGGCCAAAGCAATATTTATTATGGGCTTGGTTATTCAGGCAATGGCGTTGCTCAAACCCGTATGGGCGGGAAGATCTTGTCAGCCATGGTACTCGATATCGATAATGCATGGACACGAAGCGGTTTAACCAAAGGCCCGTTGGGACACTTCCCGCCAGAGCCATTTCGCTGGGTAGGTGCGATGATGGTGCGTGATGCGGTGCGAAGAAAAGAGAACGCAGAAGATTCTGGTAACACGCCATTGTGGCTAGATAGACAGTTATCCAAACTCGCAGGTGCGGCGGGCAAAGCCGACAAGGTTGAATCATAGATTAATCTAGCGTTTAAATTAGAAGTTTACATTTAGGCTCTCAGTGACTTTTTGGTTCGTCATTGAGGGCTTTCAACGTTGAACTAACTTTTAAAGCTGAACAAATAGCAATCTTTAATGCTTATTATATCTGCAATATAACTGTCATTTAGCTACTATAAATTTGTCACTCAACTGCAATATTCTCAGTTTAAATTTGGTATATACCATATAGAGAGTGCTGTAGTATGAGCAACCAAACTTATTTGAATATTGAAAACGTTGTAAAGCAATTTGGCCAATTTACAGCGTTAAAAGACATATCCCTATCGATCGAAAAAGGTGAGTTCGTCTGTTTCCTTGGCCCGTCTGGCTGCGGTAAAACGACACTACTACGTGCGATTGCAGGGCTGGATTTACCGACCTCAGGCTCAATTGAGCAGAATGGAGCGGATACGACGTTCCTACCTCCTGAGAAGCGCGATTTTGGTATCGTATTCCAATCTTATGCTCTATTTCCCAACCTGACTGTGGAAGAGAACATCGCAATTGGTTTGAAGAATCAAGGGATGTCGACCAAAGAAGCCCTTGAGACGGTTGAGTCTTGGTTAGAGACCATCGGCTTACCAACGTCTGGTCAGAAATTCCCAAATCAGCTATCTGGTGGACAACAGCAGCGTGTTGCTCTGGCTCGTGCATTAGCGTTGTCTCCGGGCTTATTGCTACTCGATGAACCGCTTTCTGCGTTGGATGCGAAGGTAAGAACACACCTACGTGATGAGATCTGCCAACTGCAACGTAAGCTGGGTATCACTACTATTATGGTGACGCACGACCAAGATGAAGCGTTAACGATGGCAGACCGCATTGTGGTGATGAATCATGGTGTTATCGAGCAAGTGGGTGCTCCACAAGAAATCTACCAAAAACCCGTCAGTCGTTTTGTGGCTGAGTTTGTTGGCAGTATGAATTTCATTCAAGCTTCTGTTGCAGCTCAAGGCAAGATGCGCATTGCTGAGTCAATGCTGCCGTTACCTGGCTTAGATAATCTCACGCCAAATCTGGGTGATGTTTTCGATATTGCCGTTCGTCCAGAGCAAATCCAGTTTGTTGATCGTTTTAGTGAATCCTTGCCAGTGAGAATCGTATCAAGCGAATTCTTAGGGGCGTTTTATCGTGTTGAGTGTCAATTGCAACATGACTCAACGGCGAAAGAGATCATCGTTGATGTACCCGTCAAAGAGTTCAACCGATTGAAGCTGCGTCGCAGTGATATTCGTTACGTGGCGTTTGATCAAGAAGGCCTGAGAGCTTACCCATCGAAAAGCGTGCAAGTGATGAAAGACGAGGCGGCGTAAACAATCATGGAATCGACTCAAATGATGCAATCTAAGCTGCTAATTCAACGACGAGTACAACCTTTTCTGGCTCGGTTAAGCAAAGACAACGTAATTCTGTTTGGGCTGCTGGCCTTTTTGTCTGTGGTCATGACGTTGTTTATCCTGATGCCACTGTGGGCGATGTTGAAAAAGAGTGTTCAGAACGCAGATGGCGAATTTGTAGGCTTAGAGAATTTCGCTACGTATTTTGCGTCTCAAAGCTTATGGCAGTCGGTAGGCAATACGTTCACGCTTGGGTTGTTAGTGACCGTTGTCGTGGGAGTATTAGCGTTTGGGTATGCCTATGCTTTGACTCGTTCATGCATGCCTTTCAAGGGGCTTTTTCAGGTGTTGGGTTCAGCGCCGATTCTAGCTCCGTCGTTGCTTCCTGCGATCAGTTTGATCTTCTTATTTGGCAACCAAGGTATCGCCAAAGAAGTATTAGGGGGAAATTCGGTATACGGCTTGATTGGTATATCACTCGGCTTAATATTTTGGACTTTTCCACACGCCTTGATGATTCTGACTACCTCGTTAAGAACCTCTGATTCTCGTCTGTATGAGGCGGCACGTGCACTCAATACTTCATCGCTAAAAACCTTCTTCATGGTGACGTTACCTGCGGCAAAATACGGTTTGATCAGCACTCTGATCGTGGTGTTTACGCTGGTGGTTTGTGACTTTGGTGTGCCAAAGGTGATTGGTGGCAGTTATAACGTTCTATCGACTGACATCTTTAAACAAGTGGTAGGGCAACAGAATTTCTCTATGGGTGCAGTGACCAGTATTTTATTGCTATTGCCTGCGTTGCTTGCGTTTACTGTGGATCGCTGGGTTCAAAAGAAACAGAAGAGCTTGTTTGATACTCGATCCGTCGCGTACCAACCTGAACCAAACACTCTACGTGATGGCGTGTGTTTGCTCTATTGCACCATCATCTCTGCTGCTGTGGTTATCGTGCTAGGCATGGCGATATACGGTTCTATGGTCACGTTCTGGCCTTGGAACAAAGCACTCACCTTGAATAACTACAACTTCGCAGAAATGAGTACTTATGGTTGGACGCCGTTTTTCAACTCTCTAACGCTGGGTGCATGGACTGCTATTATCGGTACAGTGTTGATTTTCCTTGGTGCATATTGCATTGAGAAAGGCAGAGCATTTGGTCCTGTTCGTCAAGCAATGCAGATGCTCAGTGTGGTACCGATGGCTGTTCCGGGTATGGTGTTGGGCTTGGGGTATATCTTTTACTTCAATGATTTGAGTAACCCACTCAACTTCTTGTATGGCACGATGGCGTTCTTGGTGATTAACACCGTGGTTCACTACTACACAGTCGGCCACATGACAGCGTTAACCGCATTAAAACAGCTGCCTGAGGAAATAGAAGCGACGGCGGCGTCGGTTAACCTACCGCAATACAAGCTGTTCTTTAAAGTGACGGTTCCGGTTTGTTTGCCTGCGATTTTAGATATTGCGACATACCTGTTTATTAATGCACTTACCACGACATCTGCGGTAGTATTCTTGTATTCTACCGATACGATACCTGCGTCAGTTTCAGTACTGAATATGGATGATGCGGGACAAACGGGTGCAGCAGCAGCCATGGCGGTGATGATCATGATATCGGCAGCGAGCGCGAAGTTGATTCATATGTTAATCAACAAGTTATTCGAGAAGCGCACCCAGGCTTGGCGTAAACGCTAGCGAACTATTTTATATTGCAGTTGGCCAAGGAGTGGCTGACGACAAGAACAAGAATAAAAGGAAATGAAGTGCAGTACGTAAAAATCAAAGATGTCATCGTAGAGCAGATAGAGTCGGGGATGTTAACACCACGACAGAAGCTGCCTGCGGAGCGCAAACTGGCTGAATCGTTTGATACAACACGAGTTACGTTACGTGAAGCCTTGTCTTCACTTGAAGCGGAAGGACGAATTTATCGAGAAGACCGACGAGGTTGGTTTATCTCTCCAGCGCCACTGCGTTACGATCCAACACAAACACTGAACTTCACTAATATGGCTTTGTCGCAGAATCGTAAGCCGAAAACAGAATTAGTGGCAGCGAAAGGCATGTTAGCAACCAAGGAAGCAACTAAGCTTCTTGAGCTGCAACCTTTTTCGGATGTTTATCGAGTAGACAGAGTTCGTTATCTTGAAGACAGACCCGTTGTGTATGTGACCAACTACATTCGACCTGAGCTGTTCCCTAATTTGCTTGATTATGACTTGTCTAAATCGTTGACGGACATCTACCGTGAGCACTTTGGCGTGGTGTATCAGAAGATCCGTTACCGAGTGAGCACAACGTCTTTGCTTGGCGAAACCGCGCAAGCCCTGCGTGCGACTTCTGGTTCTCCGGCTATGGTGGTTGAGCGTGTTAATTACAATCAAGACGGTGATTTGATTGATTGCGATATTGAATATTGGCGTCATGACGCGATCAGCATTGAGTCGATCGCACAGCTAGAGCGCTAGTCATACGTTATAGCGTTGGCATACCTGCAATTATGCAGGATTGCCCAATTGAAACGCTCAAAGGTCTCTTATTCGGAGGCCTTTTTTATCACCTGTTGTCAGCCGTTGTGCTAATTCATCAATAATTTAGGAATGAAATGGAATTCTCTGCCATTGTCATCGTGATCATTTCGGCTCTGCTTCACGCGGGTTGGAACGTTCTAGGTAAATCTAATCAAGGCTCGGGCTCGTCATTCTTCTTAGCCTCTGACTTTGCCGCCGCAGCGATATTGACGCCTTACTTGATCTGGTATGTTCACAGTGTTGGACTGTCAAATATCTTACTTCCATTCTGGCAACTGGTTTTCTTGAGTGGGATCTGTCAAATCATCTATTTGATTGGGTTAGGCGCGGCCTATAAACAAGCTGATATCGGTGTGATTTACCCAATGGCACGGGCACTGCCTGTGTTGATGGTGGGTTTAGGCACGGTGTTGATAGGCTATGAATTGTCGGCGAATCAATGGATTGGGTTCACTTTAATAACATTAGGCTGCTTGTTTGTACCACTTAAGCAGTTTTCAGATCTTAGGTTAAAAGCGTATCTCAACCTTGGCGTACTGTGGGCGTTGATCGCGGCCATTGGTACCACGGGCTATTCCATCATTGATAAAGAGGCGCTTCTATTATTAGAGCCTCTAAGCACACAAATCGTTACTAACAAACACACTGCGATTTTCTACCTAGGCATTCAGTTTTGGGCGATTGTGATTCCGCTGAGTGTTTGGTTATTCGTAACCAACCAAAGAATCGAATTTCATAATGCTTGGTTATTGCGTAAAAGAGCAACACTTGCTGGCATCATGATGGCTTCGACTTATGGTTTGGTGTTATTTGCGATGACCATGACAGAGAACGTCAGCTTGGTTGTTGCACTTAGGCAAGTCAGTATCATCTTCGGCGTAGTGATGGGGATCTACTTTTTAAAGGAAAAGTGGCACGTTACACGTGGTGTAGGCGTCGTTTTTATCATTGCTGGCTTAGTTATCTCACTGACTTAAAAAGAAATTAAATCCTACCTCCAACCTATAATGTGACTTTTTAGTCGCATTTTTCTTATTGATAGCAAACGTTTTACTAATGTTAAAGATGTGATCCTTCTCATAGACAAGGCTGTAAAGTTACCGGTAACATCCACCTCAACGTTACCGGTAACATATAATTACAAACCGGACTCTGTGAAACTCATAAGGATACCCAAATGAAAGCTCTGACTAAAACGCTGATTGCTGCCTCCCTCACTGGTCTATTTGCTACTTCAGCAATGGCTGCAGACTTTAAACTTAAAATTCAATCTTCAGACCCTTCTGGTGACTTGAACTTCAAAGTTCAGCAGAAGTGGGCTGAGCGCGTAGAGACGATGTCTAACGGACGTATTGATATCGATCTTCTGCCTGTAGGCGCTGTGGTTAAGCACACAGAAACGCTAGGCGCGATCAAAATGGGCATCCTAGATGGTCACATCACAGCAACAGGTTACTTCTCTGGTAAAGATCCAGCATTTGGTCTTATCGGTAACATGGTTGGCGCATGGTCAGACACTACACAACTGCTTCAGTACATGAACTACGGTGGTGGTAATGAGCTAATGACCGAACTGTACAAGCCTTACGGAGTTCAGTTTGTTGGTGCTTCTACGACG
>NZ_JBFRSN010000072.1:0-5488 GCF_041473595.1 Vibrio sp. 10N.222.46.A1 | reverse complement strand
TTCTTATCTAGGGTTTTTTTATATCTAACGCTTAAGGTTACTTGATGCTCTTAAGATTAATCTAACCTCGCCCATGGACTGATTCTAAGTCTAGCGCAGGTCCTTTCGGCACAACTTGGGTTGGGTTTATACCTGTATGGCTGTAATAATAGTGGCGCTTGATGTGATAAAAATCGGTCGTCTCTTTAATGCCTTCGACCTGGTAGAGCTCTTTTAAGTAGCCCTGAATATGGACGTAGTCTGAAATTCGCTGCTTATTACACTTAAAGTGCCCAACATAAACGGCATCAAATCGAACCAGAGTGGTAAACAAGCGCCAATCCGCTTCTGTAATCTCGTTACCCGCTAAATAGCGATGTTCGCTAAGGTGAGCGTCTACTTTGTCTAAGGCTTCAAATAACGCATCATACGCTTCTTCGTAGGCTTCTTGTGTCGTTGCAAAGCCCGTTCGGTACACACCGTTGTTAATGTTTGGGTAGATATAGTCATTCCACTCATCAATCTTCTTTGCCAGTTCCCACGGATAGTAATCATCGGTGTTGCCTGTCAGTTCATTAAACTCTGAGTTAAACATACGGATAATCTCAGACGACTCGTTACTCACAATGGTGTTAGTCTTTTTATCCCACAACACAGGCACCGTCACTCTACCCGAGTAGTCAGGTTTGGCTTGAGTGTAGATTTGATGCATGCGCGTATGGCCGAACAGAGGTTCAGGTAACCCCATTTGCCAACCATCACTCATCATGTCTGGGCAAACAACCGTCACGTCAATGTGATCGGTTAGGTCTTTAAGCTCTCGGAAGATAAGGGTGCGGTGCGCCCAAGGGCAAGCCAATGATACGTACAAGTGATAACGGCCGCTTTCAGGCTGAAACTGCGCGGACGCTTTATTCTCTACCCAGTGACGAAAGCCTGCATCTTCACGAACAAACTTGCCACCGCTTTCTTTGGTGTCGTACCACACATCGTGCCAAACACCTTCAACTAACTTGCCCATATCCAAACCTCTGTCATCCAAAATTTTTTATACCAATCACAGTAAGTAAATGATCATAAATAGCGCCGGAAAAAGGCTTGAGAACAAGGCTGCAATTTTTGATAAGTAGTTATTCTACAATCAAAATTTCTAACGAAGTTATCGAGCGTTTTAACAAGCTAGGATGAGCAGTTATTTACTACGATTGGTATCTCTCATTGTGCTGAATACAAAACGGGCCATCGCATATTAATGAGATGACCCGTAAATAATAAATTCTGAATCACAGAACGAGCAAAGCTAGATTACACAGCTTTGCCATCTGGAACGAATACATAACCCAAGCCCCACACCGTTTGGATATAACGAGGTTTACTTGGATCTTCTTCTACTAGACGACGCAAACGCGAAATCTGGACATCGATAGAACGTTCCATCGCTGAATACTCACGGCCACGAGCCATGTTCATCAGCTTATCGCGAGACATTGGCTCACGAGCGTTAGTGACAAGTGACTTCAGAACCGCAAATTCACCTGAGGTAAGAGGCATAGGCTCTTCACCGCGGAACATTTCACGTGTACCTAGGTTTAGGCGGAACTCACCAAACTCAACCACAGACTCTTCTGTGCTTGGCGCGCCCGGTGCTTCAATCACTTGGCGACGCATTACCGCTTTGATACGAGCAAGCAGTTCACGTGGATTAAATGGTTTTGGCAGGTAATCATCAGCACCCACTTCCAAACCCACAATGCGATCCACTTCGTCACCCTTTGCTGTAAGCATCAGGATTGGTAGCGAGTTGTTTGCGTTTCGTAGACGACGACAGATCGAAAGACCGTCTTCGCCCGGCAACATTAAATCCAATACCATCAAGTGAAAGTTTTCACGGGTTAACAGGCGGTCCATCTGCTCACTGTTTGCCACGCTACGCACTTGAAAGCCTTGCTCTGACAGATAGCGTTCTAGCAGTGCACGTAAACGAGCATCGTCATCGACCACTAAAATTTTGTAGTTTTCTTGCATGTAATGGTTCCACCTATTAAAGCTTAAACCTAAGGTTAAGCATTCTTGGTAAATTGTATATTGGTATAAGACATTAAAAATGTAACATTATTGAGGGAAAAGTCGCCTAAATAATTGTTAACGTATGTTGCCTTTCTATATATTCTATCTTAGATCATCATTTCATTAAGTCAGATTTATGAAAACCAAACTTATCACCCGCGAAGGTTATAACAAGCTCAAAGCAGAACATGACCACTTATGGCACGAGAAGCGTCCTGAAATCACTAAGATAGTCACTTGGGCTGCAAGCCTTGGAGATCGTTCAGAAAACGCAGATTACACCTTCAATAAGCGTTTGCTTCGTCAGATTGATCGCCGAGTGCGTTTCCTACGCAAATTCCTACCAGATGTCACTATCGTGGATTACTCGCCACAACAAGAAGGTAAGGTATTTTTCGGTGCTTGGGTCGAAATTGAGAATGATGATGGGGAAATTAAGAAGTTTCGCATTGTAGGACCTGAAGAGATCTACGGCGATGCTAAAGGCTATATCTCTATAGATTCACCAATGGCTAGAGCTCTGCTCAAGAAAGAAGCGGATGACGAGTTTACGGTAACCACACCGGAAGGCGACAAAGAGTGGTTCATTAACTCGATTCGCTACGCAGACGACGAATAATCAAACCTAATAAATACTTAGCGATGATCTGAGTGTTCAAGCAAACCCAAACGCCAGATAAAAGAAAACCCCGCTAGGCTTTCGCCTGACGGGGTTAAGTCTCTATCGCAGCAATCCGGCTACTGTTTATCTCTTCGAGATAAGGTGCTCCCTGCATCTTTCCTTGATAGTGGCTAAATCCTTTAACCAATTTCCTTTTTATTCATCGCCATCCTAGCGGTGTCCATTCTAGCCTGTCATCCTGACTGGCGAATCTCATCCAGAGATTATCACTTCCTTGCTGACCACTCATCCTAAGTAATCAAATCTTCATCCTGAAGATACCTAGTCCGTTAGGCTTTTTCCTGTTCCTGCCAACTCCCTGTCGACAAGTTAAATATTACGGTATTTGGGCGAGTTTCCTAGACAGTCCCAAAAAACATTTCAGGTGAGAAATACGCCCACAAACACACAAACAAATAAAATCAGTAACTTAGGTTTATTTTAAGACGATTTCATCGATTTAAAGTGACTTAGTCGCACACCACGTGTGAGAGATCTCGCACAAAGCGGATATCACAAACGGAAATTGGACTTCTGACAGGATAATTACACAGTCAAAGCTAGAAAAAGCGTACGCTCACCCCCATGTATTTGTCATGATATTAAATAAGAGATTCATCGGATGAGCCAAGCTATCTGTCGACTGATTGCTGAAGAACTGAATGTTCGTTCAGAGCAAGTCACCGCCGCAGTAAACCTAATTGACGACGGTAACACCGTTCCCTTTATTGCCCGCTACCGTAAAGAAGTCACGGGTGGCTTAGACGATACCCAACTACGCAACCTTGATAGTCGCCTTTCATACCTTCGCGAACTAGACGATCGTCGCCAAACTATCCTGAAATCGATTCAAGACCAAGGCAAGCTCACGCCAGAACTGGAGCGTGATATCACTCAAGCCGACAGCAAGACGCGCCTTGAAGATTTATACCTGCCATACAAACCAAAGCGTCGTACCAAAGGTCAAATCGCAATCGAAGCAGGCTTAGAGCCACTTGCCGATACACTTTGGAATGAACCACAGCACGATCCTGAAACCGAAGCAGCTAACTTCATCAGCAGCGATAAAGGCATTGCTGATACTAAAGCCGCACTCGATGGGGCACGTGCAATCGTGATGGAGCGTATTGCAGAAGACGCAAACCTACTTGAAAAGATTCGCCAACATCTAACTCGTAACTCTGAGCTCGTTTCACGTGTCGTGGCAGGCAAAGAACAAGCTGGCGAGAAGTTCAAAGACTACTTCGAACACAACGAAACACTCAACAAAGTGCCTTCTCACCGTGCGCTTGCTATGTTGCGAGGCCGAAATGAAGGCTTCCTAACGCTGGCAATGAATGCAGACCCTGAACAAGAAGAAGGTGTACGCGGTTCTTACTGCGAGAACATCATCTCTGATCACTACAGTATTACCCTAAGCAGCGCTCCTGCGGATGCATGGCGTAAACAAGTGATTAGCTGGGCATGGCGTATCAAGGTTTCTATGCACATGGAAACTGAGCTTATGGGCGCGATGAAAGAACGCGGTGAAATCGAAGCGATTGAGGTGTTCGCAACCAACCTTAAAGACTTGTTGATGGCTGCGCCTGCTGGCCCTCGAGCAACTTTGGGCTTGGATCCGGGTTTACGTACTGGTTCGAAAATCGCCGTGGTGGATTCAACAGGTAAGGTTCTGGCAACAGAGACCATTTACCCTCACCCACCACAGAAGCAATACGACAAATCTGCACACGTGGTTGAGCAGATGGTTCGCCAGTTCAATGTTGATTTGATTGCGATTGGTAATGGTACCGCTTCACGCGAAACAGACAGCTTTGTTGCTGATGTGATTAAACGCGGCAACCTAACAGCACAAAAAATTATTGTCAGCGAAGCGGGCGCATCGGTTTATTCCGCGTCTGAGCTAGCGGCAAAAGAGTTCCCGAACATGGATGTCTCGATTCGAGGTGCGGTGTCTATTGCGCGTCGTCTACAAGATCCACTGGCAGAGCTTGTGAAGATTGACCCTAAATCGATCGGTGTGGGCCAATACCAACACGATGTGAGCCAAACCATGCTTGCTAAGCGCCTAGACGCGATTGTCGAAGACTGTGTAAACGCCGTTGGTGTTGATGTGAATACCGCTTCTGCCGCGCTTCTGACTCGTGTCGCTGGTCTTTCTAGCACCATCGCTCAAAACATCGTCGACTTCCGTGATGAGAATGGTCGTTTCGAAGCGCGTACTACCTTGAAAAAAGTCGCTCGTTTAGGACCAAAAGCCTTTGAACAGTGTGCTGGCTTCCTACGTATCATGGATGGTAAGAACCCGCTAGACGCATCATCGGTTCACCCAGAAGCTTACCCATTGGTGAAAACCATCGCCGAGAAAAACCACAAAGACATCAAATCTCTGGTAGGTAACACAGACTTCTTACGTGGCTTACATGCGGTTGATTACACTAATGAGAATTTTGGTGTACCGACAGTAACCGACATCATCAAAGAGCTGGATAAACCGGGGCGAGATCCTCGTCCTGAGTTCAAGACGGCAACGTTCGCCGATGGCGTAAATAGCATGTCTGACTTAGAACCCGGTATGATCTTAGAAGGCGTGGTTTCAAACGTGGCTAACTTCGGTGCGTTCGTAGATATTGGTGTTCACCAAGACGGCTTGGTACACATTTCAGCACTGACCGATCGCTTTGTCTCTGACCCACGAGAAGTGGTGAAAGCGGGTGATATCGTGAAAGTGAAGGTGATGGAAGTGGATGTTCAGCGTAAACGTATTGCACTAAGCATGCG
>NZ_JBFRSN010000071.1:0-12736 GCF_041473595.1 Vibrio sp. 10N.222.46.A1 | reverse complement strand
GATAGACGGAAGCACAGCACCAAATACAGCAGCACGGACGGCAAACCATACAGACTCCAATCGCTTCCATTGGTCAGTCATAGTGCTCGCCATTTCTTCGGCTTTTGACATGCCTTGAACTTTACCTAGGTGTTCAATACTGACGGCTAACCCATCAGTATCAGCCATGAGCAGCTTGATCATGCTTACGGCTTCTTCTGAACCAAATGCTTTTTTCAAGTCGGCCGCTTCTACCACACTCAAGGTGTCACCATATTGGCCTTTCAATTTATCGAGAATATCCAGCATAGGCAGCATCTGACCTTGGCTGTCAGTAAAAGATACATTGAGTTTGTCTTGAGCATTGGCGACCCCAGCTAGGAACGCTTTATATTTAGTCCCCGCTTCACTGCCGCTCATTGTGGCTTGCAACGTACCTAATATTGCCATTTGTTCCGACATCGCAATTCCTGCCGATGTAGCATTAGCCCCCACACTAGTGAAAGCGCTACTCATTTCACTACCCGTGGTTTTGAACCTTTGCACCGCACTGGCGGTCATGCCTGCTATCTGGTCCACCCATTCACTTTTACCCATTCCTATGGCTTGATTTTTAAATATTCCATACATGGTGCCCATGTAATTAGTAATAGTAGCGGTGTCAGCTTTAGTCGCGGCAGCAAGCACACCCGACGCTTTGGTAAACTGAGAAAGCTCCTCACCGTTTAACCCCGCAATAGCGGACTGAATATCATAAGACGCACCAACAAACTCCGTCGCTGACTTACCGTACTTGGCAGAAAAGTCGAGAGCGGTCGCTTGCAATTGCTTTAATGCATCCTCAGCAACCCCAAGTGATTTCACCTCACCTAGTTTTCTGTCCATTTCAATGGCAGGCATCAATGCATTCTGGATAGCAAAGCCAGCCGCGACCAAACCCGCACCACCTGTCGCCATGTTTTGCATGCCTTGCTTGCCTACTTCCATGGAAGATTGCATTTCTTTGGTAATGCCTTGCAGTGGTTTGGTTACTTGGTCAACCAAAGCCACGTGCATTAAAAGCTTTTCCATACTCATGCGTAATGTTGCCTCTACCTACTAAACAATCGGCTAATTGCGCTCATTACTGCTCTTTCTTCACGTTCGAACTGGTGTTGATCCAACCAGATAGCGCGACTTAAACTTTGTTCGTCATCAGGCTCACTGGGTAAAAAGTGACGACGCAGGGCAAAGGCTTGTTCAAGTGGGCTCTCTTCAATCCTCTTTGCCCTGTCGGTTATTTTTTTAGTGTGATTTCAATGCCACCTTTAGAGGCATTACTCACGGTGGCATACAGCTCAATGGTTAGGCCGGGAACACTATCCAGCAACTCGGTCAATGCCGCTTTCTGTTCCGGTTTAACCGTACGAGTTAAATACGTATATGCAGGCGCCACCTTATTGTTTGGCATCATGTCATTGGTGTAGTTGTTCGCGTCTTGCACCGTTGGGGTAAATTCGAAGTCCGTGTCACCGATAGTGACTTCTACAGGTTTTGAGGAAAAAACAGGTTTAGTCATTGTCATCTCTCTTGGTTTTTTCGTGCTTAGCACGCCATTGCAAATAATCTTCAGCTTGCTGAGCACATTGACTCAACGCCGCTTTTAATTTGGGTACATCTTCACTGGCGGTGATTAATGGGCTAGTGCCTCGAATTTCCGGTTTATGACAAGACACGATCAGCCCCGCAGGCGGTAACTTCACCACCACTTGAGTCGCAACCCACTCAGTACGGTTCGCGCAACCGGTCAACAACATCACTAGGCCAAGACCTTTGATAACACTCTTCATCAACAAGTTGGCGTCGCAGCGTTTCAATGTCTTCATTGAGCTTTCCTTCTCTCGTGCTGTGTAACCTTGCTCTCTCTACCAGTAAATGATTCGCCTCGCTGTTTTCTTGGGTTAGGGTTTCAATGGTTGCTTGGCTGATCTGATTGGTTGATAAAGCGCTTTCTAAACGCGTCTTTAAAGCCGCTAACTCAGACTGACTCACTTTCAACATCAACCACATGGCCCCCATGGCAATCCCCACAACGACAATCAGTAGCCACTTCCCCCATTTAATGCTTTTAAATGGCAAGGCAGCGATCACGTTCTTTTTCCCTGCGGTCAATTAAACCTTTCAACTTCACGCCTCCGCCATATACCCATCTAGGTAACTCATGGCACGCTTTGATAAAGTCACCCCGTTTAATAAAACGGTAAATCTGTGTTTCACTGCCATCCCGGTTTCGCATAAATCGAGTGCACCCGGTATTAAAGCTAAAAGAGGTGAAGGCATCGAACTGACCTGGTGACATCTGTTTGCCAGAAGCGACTTCTGCCCGACTGATACACTGTTCAGCTTGTTGTAGGTTCTTCACCCAATCTGTGGCGATTTGCTCTAACGACACCACTTGGTCTTTCACATCATGAGTATTACCAATACCATTCGTTGCTAACCCTGCCGGACAGGTGTAAAGGCCTTGGCGGCACCCTTCCGCATTGCCGATGATCTCCAGTCCAATGGCGCTCGTTCTTAATGCCCCCATTTGTTCACCTGCGATCGTCACATTGCCAATCGGCAACTCTGAGCGATGCAATGCCATTCCCCCAGTCACTAGCCCGATCACTGCCGCGACAGAGCAAATAATGCGTTTCGTCATTTTCACTTGGTGTCACACCTTTTTTCGCTCGCGATACGTTGCATCGCTCGTTTATGCCAGTAATTCAACCCGAGAGCTGCCAGACCAATGACCAACGATAAGATGAAGTACCACTCTTCAAATGTCAGATTACTTAATGTCATGCCGATTAATGACATTAAGTAAGCAATTCCACTGGTTATTTTGTCGTACCAGTCTTTCATTTCGTTACTCCCGCTCTACTTGGCAAGGTTTGTAATACCGACACCCTGCTCTCGCCAATCAACGCACTTTTGAACCCTTTCTTGTTGGCTCGTCTGCACTGACCGTTTAAGTTGACTGACCACCGCCATTTCGGTGAATTTGGTTTCGTTACTACTTGCATGATCAACAAAATCCGGCATTCGCTCTCTCACTAGACTTAAAGCAGACCACGTGTATCGTCTGAACTTAGGTACGAAATACCATTGATGCGGACAAAGTGCGGGCTCGTCACAAACCCTTTCAGTTTGCGCTTGGTTTTATCACTACTATTAGGATCAACACTCAGCAGATCAGAGAGTTGAAGCTTCACACCGAACAACTCCACTTTGTCTTCATCCTCTCCCGTATTCGCATAAAACATGCAATCGTGAGGTTGAACGCCACGCCAGCTTCCCGCTTCACGCGCTTTCTGCTGCAGCTTTCGGAAATTGTTCAAGTCCAACTCATATTCCACGTCACAACTCACCGCACCGTGAGTAAAACCGGTTGGAATACCTCGCTCTTTATCAACGGCTGATTCATCATTGATGGTTGCCGTTGCCGATTCCACATGAACCAAAACACCCAGAATATTTACGTCGAAGCTTCGACCGGTATAACGAGAATTCATTGATTACTCTCCTAGTCGTTGATTAAGCATGATGCCGATTGTGATTTTTACCGGACATTCATAAGGTGTCACCGCCAGCAGAATTTCTACTTCTTCACTGTTCATCCAAGTAATGGTGATGTCTTCATCTTGTGGCGGTTTGATTTCGCCAGGGAACTCGTAATCACCAATTTTCTTCACAACCGCCATTTCACGCAGATCTTGGGTAAAATAGAGTTTTGCACTTGCTTCACTGCCTGGTGTTGAATTCAATTCACGGTCCGCAATTCGAGCAATGGCACGAGCACGAACTTTACGCGCCGCTTTCATCGCAACACGAATGTGGCGAATATCTTGGAAGTCGCCCCCCGGCACATCCAATGTGCGGCCCGTTGTCCAATACTGCCCCGGATAATCTGGGTACCACATCGGCACAGCAATTCGAGACGCTTCCAAAGCCTTAAGGGTTGCTAACTCCAAAGGCTTGCCGTCTTTATCTTTTGCCAGTTCTAGGCTCCCTAGAACACTGCCTGTTTTGACTCGCGCGGGGGAATCCGCGATAGATACTTCTTGGTTTGCCAGCCGCCCTGCATAGATACCGACTGTTGAGTTATCTTTATGAACTTGAGGAACAACAGTGACGTACTCACTGGCGATGCTTGTTGGTATGGCCACTGTTGCCGCAAGCCATTGCGCCCAACTTTCCCCTGTTATCGGATCATTATTGATACTCGGTAACGTGCAAATCATGAAGACTTCACGACCTAACTTGGCTTTTAGGTCAGTACGGAAAGCGACTACCTCTTCAAGAATCGATGTACCGGTCTCCGTTTTATCCAACACAACCGCTTCAAAACTTGACGTTTCATTGGCTTTAAGTACGGCGGCTTGCCAACTGTCAGCAAGGTCTAAAACCATCACACCTGCCGTCCAATTCTGCTTCCCATTCAATTGGGCTGCTTTCAATGTGATCATGTGTGCAGGATCGATGTTATCAAACGTGCTGTCTGCAAAATCCGTGGTGTTGTCCACCATGATCAAGTTGCGCTCAATGCCCGAAACAGTGCCAAACACAACAAACAGAAAATGAAATTCAACGCCCGGGATTGGTCCGCGCATCATGTTTAGAATATTAATAATGACGGTAGGCCATGCCATGAGTATTTATCCTCTTCTTAGGTGTTTAGGTTGAACCTTCCAACCGTAGTCAATGCCTTGAAAAGCTCTTGTCCATGCCTTTCTTAAGCTTTGCCTTGTCGCTCCTAGGAACTTACGAGGAGGGACAACAATCTCCCAACTGCTTTTTATCCGAACCAGTCCTAGCTCCCTTAGTTTCTTAAATGCTCCTTTAACTTCGTACTGAGTTAGGTTTTGAGTCATCCATTTAATGGTTGGGACTCGCTTGGAACCTCTTTTCGCTTTCGGGTTAATTCGCCTTGCATACACTTCATAACCAATATTTCGTAACGCTTTCGCCTGTCCCTTTGTACACATTTCAGTGTCACTGAGCTGCGTTTCACGCCCAGTTGGCGTGTTATCTTTGTTTGCTTTACGTCTGTGCCCTTGCTGATGAAAATTGGCAACATAAGCACCGTGGATGCGATAGCTCCCTTTCCCCACTGAAACTTTCGCTGCATCTTTGTTGCCCGAGACATAAATCAGCTTCTTAAACCCTGTAAGCATTTTTTTGCTCTTGCCTTTACGCTTATTTCTCCGAGCTTTCCACGCTTTCCCATCTGGGCTTTGCTGTTTGGTAATGTTGCGTTTCGATATTTTCTGAACTTCTTTGGCGACTCTTCGTAATAACCGCTCTCGCTTGGTTGCCGGCATAGCCAGAGCTTTTAGAATTTCATCTGTTCTGAGCACACCTTTTTCATCCCACTGAACTTTAATCATCGTTTCAGATCCAAAGTGAATCGTTCAGCAATCCAAACTTCATACTCTGCTAAGTTGTATTGTTTACCATGCCAATGAATCACCCCTTCTTCCTCTTCGACTATCGTGACAGGCTCTATAAACTGAATATCTATCTCTACGTTGGCTGTCTTGTCACTTTCGGGCTCAACTTTGAATCTAGGATCTTCCAATTCATAGGTTTCACGATATGGGTCATGACTTTGTAACCAAGCCATAACTGAGGCCATGACAATAGCTGGCTCAAACTCCCTAAAAGGAAAACGTTCTATCGAGATAACCGCTTCGTATTCCATCATCCCCAAATCGACGCCCAACCCTTGGTGCTTTGGAGTGAGTTGCAGTTCAGCTCCATCCATCCACGACTCAAGCAGCGAATGACAATTTTTAGGGATGACTGTCAATAAGTGAGCTGTTAACGTTTGGAGTAAATACCCCATTTCACTTTGACCTTTTGGCTCAAAACTCATATAAGCTCCACACCCACTCGACCTTTGCCTTTCATCGCTCGAACATGCTGCTGGCTTTCTGCTAGCAAACTCTCTTTGGTGTCAGACTCTTTTTCAGCGACTCGATCACCGGCTTCTTTGGTTTGCTGGGTGGCGAACTCAGGTAACAAGTCGGCTTTGGCTCTCGCATAAACCGCCTTTTCATACAGAATGACTAATAAGTTTTTCTCTCCAATGCTTGGTTGCCCTGTCACACTGGAAGCTTTAGCAAACCCGCTTTTTTGGTATTGTTCTTTGGTCGTGTTTAATTCAATGTTTAGTTGTGCAATTGCAGCAGCGACAGCGTATGCAATCGCTTCTTTGTCCATATGAGCTGGTACCCCACGACGTTTCTCAAAATCACCGGCATTAATATCCGGCCAAAAACCATCATTGATGATTTTGGTATCTTGATAGTCTGCTCCTGATGAACCATTAAACATTGCATCCCCTTGATATAAGTGAGCCTCTAGCCACTGGGTCGATAGGTCACGATGAACTAAAAGCTATCGCACCCTCGCCAGTCGAGGCTCGGCGGCATAGGAGTCTTTAAAGATTCGAACCTTCTTTAATGGCACGAATACGTTGCTCGATTTGACCGATTTTGGTTTTCACCCCCACTTTCTCGTACTTATCGTGAGCGTGTTGCAGTAATACCAACGCTTTTTCTAATGTTTCTAAGTCCCCGATAGCCGTGGGCTGCGGTTGTCCCTGTTCATTTAGAATTAAGTGCAAGCCTGCAAATCGGTACCACTTGGATTGAACTTTTTCATGCAATCGCCATTCTTTAGCGACCTTTTCAAACACCTGTCCGAAATAGGGTTCAATCGAATGACCACGGGCCGATTCTTTCTCTGCCCACTCAAGAACGGCATCAGCGCAAACTGTCGGCCAGTCACGACGAAAGTTTTCTGGTGTCGGCAAGTCCATCTCTATGGCTTTCATGCACCAATCAATAGCGGTATCCATCTCGTTAACATCGAATAACCAAATCACCATATTGGTAAAGATTGGGTTTTCGAAGACTTCACCTTTTTCCAAATACGCTTCCACGTAAGGTTTGTACTTCGGTACTAAAACCTCTCGTTTATGCTTCACTCTGTCTTCGATGGCATTGAGCTGTTTTAGGCACTTGCGATCGTCTTCAAAACCGAGCAGCTTGATGTGCAGGCTTTCGGTATCTGCACCGGAAATCAATTCCGATGCAGACTGGTTAGCATGCTTTTCAAGAAGTTGTCGGCGCTGTCTTGCTAACGGGCTCACCATATCTCACCCCTTAAACTGTTGAATCAGAGTCAACGACAGTGACTGATTCGATAGCCGCAAACTTTTTCAAATTACCCACAGCGTAACCTTCCATACGGATATGGTTTTGCTTAAAACGAAGCTCATCTTCATCGTTTTTCTGTTTACGCCATTGCGTCCCCTCTTGCGTTAAAATTTGCAAGTTCTTGGTATTGGTCACCCATAGCTGATCAGCAGGAAAGAATGGTGGTGTATAGGCCTTTTTACCCGCGATAGTCTTAGCCAGGCTCTGTGCCGCCTTGTGCTCCGTTGGTTTATCTGCAGATTCAAGCAAACGATGCTGCTCAGCCGCCACCAAGTCAGAACCCACCAACACGACAAGATCTGGATCTTGGCGATGCTCTGGAGCAATGGTGGTATTGATTAGGTCTTGAGCTAAGGAATCCAAATTCTTGTAGGAGTCCTCAGCAGCTCCGGTAGGATCTAACAGGGCCGACGGAAGAACTTGACTTGATTTTTTCTCTTTAACTATTGTTAACCAACCTTTGTTCACATCTTGGCCAAGAGGATTAGCTACTGGGTTAGTTTTGACCGCAATAGAGGTACCGTTAAAACCAATTCGCAGCATGTCTAACGCAAAACGACGAGAAATCGCGTTTTTCATCATGACCAACCATTGGCCTTTCGAACCGGAATTAGCCCATTGGGTCATGGTTTCCCAAAGGATATGTGCGCCAGAATCTGTTTTGGTTAGTTCGTAAGTATTGCCACTTTGTCCCACTTCAACGCTAAAACGTCCAGTGTCGGAGCGACCCGTCGACAAGCCATCATCACCAACATCGATCACTTGACCTTTGATTTGCTGAACAGGTAACAATGAAACCATGCCTAGAAACGCATTCGACTGCATGATCGCTTGGCGTAACTTAGTTTCCATTGGAGGCGTTAAGTTAAAAGACTGCGTCCCTTGTGGAGCATTCGCGGCTTCTAATGTTGCCGCACAAAACTCTTGTAGGTATTTAGTCGATATTGCGTTAAGCATTAAATAATCTCCTCAGATGAGAACTTCTCACTCGCACCCGATGGATCCGGCTCTTGATTAGGTACTTCTTGTGATAGTTCAGCGAACTTAGTTTCGATATCGTTCACTTTCTCAATAAACGAGGCCAACTTTTCTTCCAACGTTGCAGAAAACTGCTCAACGGTGGCTTGGCTGGCCTCTTCTGGCTGCTCTGGACTTTCTTGCAAATTGAACGCTTCTTTCAGTTCTTTCTTAAACTCGCCCTTAAAGACAGAAAAATGTTCTTCCAGTGCGGCTTTGAGTTGCTCTTCGGTCACGTCGGTGTCCTCTACTTTTGATGGCGTTTCTGGCTCTTCATCACCAGAAGAGAAAAATTCATTGAATGCCGCAAAAAATCGGTCTTTATGAGTAAAGCAATCTGAAAAATCGACTTCTTCTAGGTGGCTAGCTTGAATTTCGGTGGTTTCACCTTTAATGCGAGAAAATTGAAGGCGTGATGTCCCTGTTGACGCTGGTGAGTCAGTCGCCGCTAAGCCCATTAAATAGCAACGACCTTCCCCCTTGTAATCGGGGTTTGGCTCGATAGAGGTGAACAGTTTTTGCTTTCTACGATTGGCTTCGAGCATATAATCGTTAGGTTCGAGCTTCGCAAATAGGCGTAATTTACCGTTCAACTGCTCCGCTTTCACTTCGACCACTCGTCCCCAGTTTTCACCGTAACCATAGAAGCGGCGATGCTCAGGCCAGATAAGTGCGGTGTATTCATCCATTGAGTAACTCGCGGCCATCTGTTCAATCCAATCACGGGTGATTTTTCTCCCGTCAACGGTTGGGCCCTCTGTCGCTATGATTTTCCACTCACTAATCTTTGGCATTTTTGTACTCAAACTTGTCAATCACACACCGTTTGAGAAAACAATACGCCTTTGAATGGAGGGGATCAGCTACTTCAATTCCTAGGGATTCGGGTTTGGCCTCTATCCGAATTCATCCGAATTTCCATTCATCATTTTCAATATTTCGGGGCGTATGATGCGCTTATGGCCTATTCCCCCGAAGTACGACAAACCGCCCGAGCACTCTATTTAAAAGCTTGGACGCCAAGTGAAATCGCTACCGAACTGAACCTGAATAATGAACGCATCATTTATTACTGGGCAGACAAATTCAGTTGGCGGGATATGTTGCGTGAACAAACAATTGATGAAGCGATAGCGAACCGTATTCAAACGCTGCTCGAATTGGAAGAACCAAGCAAAAACCAGCTAGACATGCTGGATAGGCTTATAAAACATCACGCATCTTTGAAGAAACAAAGAGCACAAGAAAAGCAGCAAAGTGAACAATCTTTAAACGCTGGCAACAAAAACAACTCTAGTGATCAGCGTTCTGACCGTCGCTCTAAACCAAAGAAGCGCAAAGGCAAAAAGAATGACATCAGCGAACTGAACAAAGAAGATTTCGCCACGTGGCACGATTCCCTGTTCGCCTATCAACACGTAATGCGCAACAACATAAAACAGCGGATTCGAAATATTCTTAAATCCCGCCAGATTGGTGCGACCTATTATTTCAGTGGTGAAGCGTTAGAAGACGCGATTCTAACTGGTGACAACCAAATCTTTTTGTCAGCGTCACGTGCTCAAGCGGAAGTTTTTCGCAGCTACATCATTGCGATTGCAAAAGAGTTCTTAAACATCGAGCTGACCGGGAACCCAATCATTCTCTCTAATGGTGCTGAACTTCGTTTTTTGTCGACCAATAGTAAAACCGCCCAGAGTTATCACGGCCACGTTTATATCGATGAGTATTTCTGGATACCTAAGTTTAACGAACTCAATAAACTCGCTTCGGCCATGGCTACCCATAAAAAATGGCGTAAGACCTACTTTTCGACTCCATCATCGAAAATGCACCAGGCATACCCATTTTGGACTGGCGACCAATGGCGAAAAGGTCGAGACTCCCGCACTAAAATTGAATTTCCTACGTTCGAGGAATATAGAAATGGCGGTGTACTTTGCCCTGATAAGCAGTGGCGTTATGTCGTTACCATTGAAGATGCTGCAGCGGGCGGCTGTAACTTATTCGACATTGAAGATCTGAAAGACGAATACAGCAAAGACGATTTCGACAACCTATTTATGTGTGTCTTTGTTGACAGCGCTTTGTCTGTCTTCAAATTCTCTGATCTTGAGAAAGGCATGGTTGACTCTGCTCACTGGCAGGATTTCAAGCCGAAAACCAAATTACCCTTTGCAGGTCGTGAAGTCTGGTTAGGTTATGACCCTAGCCGAACGCGCGATAATGCTTGTTTAGTGGTCATCGCACCGCCAGCAGTCGCCGGTGAAACATTCCGTGTGTTAGAAAAACACTATTGGAAAGGACTGAACTTCCAATATCACGTAGCTGAGATCGAAAAGGTATTTAAGCGCTATAAGGTCACTTACATAGGCGTAGATACAACCGGCATTGGGGGTGGTGTTTGGGACCTAATAAAGAAAAAGCATCCACGTGAAGCGCACGCCATACATTACAGCAATGAAAACAAAAACCGCCTTGTAATGAAGATGATCGACGTCATAGAAGCTAAGCGACTTCAGTTTGATGCCGAGCACAAAGACATTGCTATGGCCTTCATGGCAATTAAACGGGTTCCGACCAATAGCGGTAACGCCATGACCTTTAAAGCCGCTCGAAGTGAGACAACAGGCCACGCCGATGCGTTTTGGGCAATTTCACACGCCATTATCAACGAACCGTTAGATCACGAAACACCAACGAAATCAACTTGGGCCACTGCAGCATGACCGACACTAAAACAAAACTAGTTAAGCAAGAAGCACTAGCCGAGTCTGTTTATCACATTGACTCATCACCAGAAGCCATCGACTCGACCAGTTGGATGACGTCTTATTCTGAGCTGTTCTACAACGACACAGACAACTATTGGGAACCGCCCATTTCACGACAAGGATTGGCCGAGACATCACGAGCTAATGCCTATCATGGCTCTTTATTAAAAGCACGTGCGAACTATGTTGCTGCTCGTTTCATCGCGGGCGGAGGGGTAAGACGTCGACAACTTCAATCGTTTTGTAATAACTATTTCACTTTTGGTGATGCCGCCTTCTTAAAAATCCGCGACCATTTTAAGCGGCCAGTGCGCCTGTTCCCTCTACCGACTATGTACCTACGTAGACGTAAAAATGGTGACTTTGTGTTACTTGAGCGTGACAACAAGCAACGAGTCTACAAAGCAAATGACATCATTTTCTTGCCTCAAGAAGACTTGCAACAGCAGATTTATGGATTACCTGATTATTTGGGTAGTTTGCAAAGCAGCTTACTAAACAAAGATGCCACACTCTTTCGTCGCCGCTACTACAAGAACGGTGCTCACATGGGCTTTATCTTCTACGCCAATGACCCAAATTTAAGTGACGATGATGAAAAGATGCTAAAAGATAAGATCGCGAGTTCAAAGGGTGTGGGTAATTTCCGCAGTATGTTTGTCAATATTCCTGGTGGTGCAGAGAAAGGTATTCAGCTAATACCTGTGGGAGACATAGCAACGAAAGATGAATTCGAACGCATTAAAAATATTACAGCTCAAGACATCTTAGTAGGTCATCGCTTTCCTGTAGGTAAGGCAGGTATCATCCCACAAGGAACGACCAGCTTAGGTGACCCGATTAAGATTGGTAGTGAATACGCCAAAGATGAGATCATACCCGTATGTGAACTGATTATGGATGAAGTGAACAATGACCCAGAAATTAGAAACATAAAAACCCTCCACCTGAAATTTGATGTTACTACGGGCGACGCTTTATAAAACTGTACAAAAATACAGCAACTGGCGTAATATCATACTGTCAGTCCATTAAGTTAGGCCAACGTTATGAGAGTGTTTTGCCCTGAGTGCGGTGCAAGAAGCCGGATCCTGAAATCGAATAGAATGAGCACAAAACATGCAGATTTGTATTGCTCATGTAGTGATCCTGAGTGTGGGCATACCTTCGTGATGAATTTATCTTATAGCCATACTCTAAGCCCTAGCGCTAAAACTACATCACAATTAGTCTTCAACCTAGCGCAGGCCTTACCGCCAAAACAACGACAAGAACTCCAAGAGCAACTTTCAATGCTATAACGAAAACTTTGGTGACTTGGCTTCTGCAGCCATTGCAACGATTGATTGGATAGCCTTTACTTTATCTGCGTCTAGTTCACCCTTATTGTCCGCAATCAGCAAACCCATTAAGTACACACCTGCCTGTCTGCTCCCTTCACTAGCTTCACTCATTGAAACCCCATCAATAATGACCTCAAGACCGGATTGAAATAGCTGTTTTTCTTTAGACATATCATTACCCTTATCAGTAAGACTGAATTTACTGTGTATTTATACAGCTTGGTAATAGTGAAACTTACTGGATATTTGTACAGCTTTCTAGCTAGATTCTTAAGTTAGCTTCACTCATATGTCATATTTCTTCTTTGAGAGCATAAGTTTATTGCTCACCCTAACAACTAACAAAAAATGATTAAACTCTATTTAATTCATTGAC
>NZ_JBFRSN010000070.1:0-2446 GCF_041473595.1 Vibrio sp. 10N.222.46.A1 | reverse complement strand
GAAGATGGAGATAGGATCTCATACAACAGATGTGAGAAACGTCATTAAGATCGCAGCCTTAGCTTCTTGGTGCTTAGCCACTACTCCTCATTAGGTTAACTTGCCTTTATTACTCATAAGATTCATAATAAATACATCTTATAGAGTGAAATATCCCAACATGCATATCACACGTTACACTGATTATTCCCTACGCGTTCTGATCTATTTAGCGATCAACAACCAATCTCTTAGCACCATCGGCGACATTGCTAACAGTTATGGTATTTCTAAAAACCACTTAATGAAGATCGTTCAGCAACTCAACCTCAAAGGGCACCTGATCGCTACAAGAGGAAAAAATGGTGGTTTGAAACTCAGTTGCCATCCAAGTCAGATCAACATAGGTACGTTAGTTCGAGAGTTAGAAGACAAACGTAACTTGGTTGAATGTTTTGGCGAAGATAATAGCTGTGTTATTACACCAAATTGCCAATTGAAAACAATCTTTGCTGAAGCTCAAGAGTGTTTTTACAAATGCTTAGACGCTTATAGCTTGCAAGATCTCCTCGGCGAAGGGCACAGCTACAAACTAGGGCAACTTTTGGCGGTTGACGTTATTTAAGTAAGTTTTGTTTACTCACTAGGTTTACGATGATGAAAGATTTAAATCAACCCCCTAACAATGGCGTTTCAATGACGGCATTTTTTGAGCTCGCGTTTCGACCGTTTTTTTTGTTTGCATCACTTTTTAGCGTTGCAGCTCTAGTTGGTTGGGCCGCGTTTTGGAATGGTAGCGCAACTCTGAATGTTTATGGCGGAGCAATGTGGTGGCATATTCATGAAATGTTATTTGGCTTTGCAGCTACTGTCGTGGTTGGCTTTTTACTGACGGCCGTACAAAACTGGACGGGTGTCCGTAGTATTAACGGACGCGGGTTAATGATACTTCTGGTTATCTGGCTGTGTGCGAGAATAGCCATGTTCCTACCTAATGCCTTTAGCCCTTGGTTGGTGGCTGGGCTCGATTTACTGTTTTTGCCTGTCGCTGTCATTTATCTTGCTCACAATATTGTCAGTGTGAAACTTTGGCGAAATCTATTGTTCGTTCCCATTTTGCTGCTAATGACTTTTGCCAATGCGGCGATGCACTATGGTGTTCTATTTCAGCAGCCAATCTTAATTTCACAAGCTAGCACAAGCATGGTGCTGTTGGTGACTCTAGTCATGTGCATTATGGGTGGACGAGTCTTTCCTATGTTTACCGCGAATGGCACACAGACACCACGAACCCCTGCATTACCATGGCTTGAAAAGCTGAGCATCGTGAGCACGATTTTCGCCGTTGTGTTGAGCTTTCAGATACTTCCAGTTCCACAAGATATCGTTGCTAGCGTGTTTATTGTCAGTGGCCTGGCAAATGCGGTTAGGGCGGTAAGGTGGAAAATATGGGTCGCTTTTAAGACTCCTCTTGTGTGGTCTTTACACTTAAGCTACTGGGCCATTTCGTTAGGATTGGTCTTGTATGGCGTTTCGATCATTTCGTCATTGGTCACACAATCACAAGCGATTCATGCCTTAACCGTGGGTGGAATGGGGGTGATGATCTTATCAATGATCTCACGCGTCTCTCTAGGACATACAGGTCGAGCTATTGCGATTGGTAAAATAATGACTGCGGCGTTAATTGCCATTGTTTTTGCCTTTATTGTTCGAGTATTTGGTGGATACTTTACCAATAATATTGTCTCTATCATCACCTTATCGAGTGCTCTGTGGGTTGTCGCGTACAGTTGTTTCGTTGTGTTGTACTTACCAATTTTAATAAAACCAAGGGCTTAAATACCTCAAGACACCAAGCAGCCAATTTGGCTAATATTAAAGTTGCATTTAAAATACATCTTTAATATTATGACCTTAATGAGTTACTTAAATACAATCAAAGAGAGCATAATTATGAGCTGTTGTGGCGGATGTGGTGGTTCAAACCACGAAGAAAAAGCAAATGAAGCTGAACAAAAAAAACAAGCAGAGCAGCAAGATACTAAGCAAGAAAACGCTTAATTAGATCTGCACTCAAGCCAAATTTAAAAATCCAGAGACTTCGATGAAGCCTCTGGATTTTTTTATCGTTATGTATTCACAATGAGAACCTGAAGAAACCTAGGGCACTATTCCAATAAACATCCCCCAATTCTTCAAGTTACTTGGTCATGCATTGGTGGCGTAGGTCTACATGTTTATTGGCAGGGATGTTTTGTTGCAACAGTGACGTCGAATTTCGATAGGTTTTAAAGGTAAAGAGTCAGTTACCTATGCTATATGTTTAAATACAACAGAGCGGTAATAGGCTTGAAGTTGCCGTGATAAACAGGTTTAAGTCAGATTCCGATAGTTAAGGACTTTGACTGGTTGACTAACTGACTCTTAGATTCGATTAACTTTACGCTAGATGCAAAAAAGCCGC
>NZ_JBFRSN010000069.1:0-11192 GCF_041473595.1 Vibrio sp. 10N.222.46.A1 | reverse complement strand
GATGTAATTGTAGATCTCGGTCACTTACCTGTTTTACGTTAAATTTTTCTAGAAAATTAAATCTGCCGTTCTGTTGTGACTCGCTTCTCAAACTGCAACAAAGAGCCGGAGGAATGTGAAATTCAGCCAAGAATAAGGCTCAAAATAGTAACTGAACTGGTGATTGTTTAAGATTGAGTAACGTGTCATTTTGCTTGTTTAATGCCGTAAAAGAAGTGTGTTTGAATCGACGTCATTGTCCTTTGGTCGCGTACGATATTCACAAAAAAGCCCACGCTAGGTGGGCTTCATTATTTACAGTAGCTTGAGCTTACTTCAGAGCTAACTGGTCAGTAGTTTTTGTAGCTTATCCCTTAGGGTCTCAATATGAGTTCTTTCAGGTGTCTGTTCTTTACAGTGCTCAAGTATAAACTCGATAGAGCTCAGTACCGTTCGCCAGCGAGGCGTTTTCGGTAGAGTTTCTACACGTAGATATTTGTCTAGCGTTCTAGTTTGCAGGGTACTGCGGTCTAGGTAGACGCGCCACAAGCCACTCTTCTCTGCGAAGGCAAACTTGGTTTCCCCTGTAACAGACTCCCAGTAGATGATGGCATTGGTCATGACATCGACCAGCACTTCACGCATCAGCTCTTGTTTGTTTTTACCTTCACCGGTTGCTTTATCTGCGAGGCGAGTAAATTCACCGCCAAGTTCTTTCAGTTGTTGAAGTTTATCTTTGTCACCCTCAAAGGCGTAGCTTGAAAGTGCCTCAACCGCCGTTTCAAGGTTATTGACTCGGTTTGAGTTAACCCCACCACCAACATTAAAGATATACATGGTGTCGAGCCCTGAGCCTTCAGGTAGCTTAAGGATATCACTTGGTATTCGCTGACGAGTGTCGTCTATATAGATGTCAATATCACCACAGTAGTGAGCTTGTTCCACCTTAAGGTATTTAGGCGCAATGATCTCATCGGCCATAGAGCGTTTAAGCTGCTCTTGCCCGCGCCTAAATAGTTTTGCTGCAGCTTCGTTGGCAAATCGAATTCGTTGGTCATCACGAATACAGATGATGGCCTCAGGGGCTGATTCTAGCTGCTCTAGCAAGCGCCCTTGAGTTTCTAGCAGGTTCGCTTCAACCATGGCTCTGTGTTTAAGCTCCAGTTGCAATTGATCATTCTCAAGACGTCTTTGCTCAGCTTTACTTGCTGATAAGTGAGCCGTAATTCGCGCCGCCAGCTCTTGTTTGTTGAACGGTTTAGACAAGTAATCGTTGGCACCAGCTTCAAAGCCACGAACACGGTCTTCTGCTTGATTAAGAGCTGTGAGCATGATGATTGGCAACTGTGCATGATCGTATTGCTTACGCAGTGCTTCACACACCTGATAGCCACTCATACCTGGCATCATAATATCGAGCAGAAGTAACTCTGGCTTCTCTTTCTCAATCAGTTCAATGGTTTCTGGGCCGTCACATGCGGTGCGCACTCGATAACCTTCCAATTTCAAGAAACTGTCTAGCACGCGTAAATTTACTGGTTCATCGTCGGCGATAACCAGTAACGGACCGTCTGGATCTTCACTGATAACACTATTTTCTTGTTGGCTGTTATCAATTAAATCTGGCGCTTGGAAGTGCGAATAGCTTCCTGAATCACTGTAGTTATCCAATTCTTCTTGGGTGGCTAAAGGTAGGGTAAAGCTGAACGTCGTGCCAAGCATTGGTTGGCTACTTACGTACAGTGAACCGCCCATCAGTTCAATCAATTGACGACTTATGGACAACCCAAGCCCTGCACCTTGGCGATAGTTACTTGAGTCCTGTCCTGCTTGAATCAGTGGCTCAAAGATGTGTTCTAAGTATTCAGCAGGTATGCCTTGGCCTGTATCAACAACTTGTACACGAATGTTGTCGTCGATAACGCTTGCTGAGATAACAATTTTACCTTCTGATGTGTACTTGATGGCATTGCCCACCAAGTTATACATCACTTGTTCTAATCGTTGAGGATCGGACGAAACCAACCCTAAGTCACTGGGTACTTGGTTAATAATTCGGATTGGCTTATTGCCCAACAGATGATGTGACAATTCTAGTACCAAGCTGGTAGCAGCAGATAAATCAACAGCAGATTTATTTATGTCTAAACTGCCGTAGCGCATTTTGTGGTAATCAAGTAGATCATCGACCAGTGTTGCCAATCTCTGGCCACTATTGATGATGATATCCAACTGGTACTTCTGGTTGGCAGGAATAGGACCGTTTGCACCAGATATTAGCGCTTCAGCGATACCTACCATGCCATGTAATGGCGTTCTCAATTCGTGTGATGTTGTTGCTAAGAATTCATCTTTAAGTTTGTTAGCCAGTTGCAACTCTTCATTTTGTTTTTGAATGGTCTTAAGGTTGTCCTCAAGCTCATCATTTTGGCTCTTAATGAGCAGCATCTTTTCACGAATCGAACGTTGCATTCTTTCGAAGCTTACCGCGAGGCGGCCTATCTCATCTTTTCGTTCGGTATTAATCATGGTTTCATCAAGGTCACCCGCAGAGACTTTCTCTGCTGCCCATGTGAGCTTGAGTAACGGTGATGTGATGAAGTTAGACAGATAATGGGATGCGACAAATACAAGAATAATCGCCGTCAACATCACGATCACAAAGATCTTTTCTAACTGATGAATACGGGCAAACGCTTCTTTTTCTGGAAGCTCGACGACGAGTGCCCAAGTCGCATATTTGAGCTCAATTGGAGTATATGCAGCGATGATCGCTTGATCCTGAGCGTTGTCGAAGGTGCCAACGGCCGTTTCTCCTGCCAGAGCTTTATCAACAACATCTAAACTCAGATTAATCGACTCTTGTGAATGGGCAAGGCTACGTGGCAGATGATCATCGCCGACAAGCAAGGTTTGAATATTCGAACTCTTGTTGAGATCGGCAATAAGCTTAGTAATACCATTGATGGGCAGTCTAAACATGGCGTAACTGTGTAGGTAGCCCTGTTGAACGATAGGTGCGCCTAACCATGCGGTCTGTTTACCATTTTCGTCTTTAAAGTCAGAAACGATAACCGGCGTGTAGTCTTCGTTGGATTTGCGTTTGTCTTTTACGTCCTTTTCCAGGCGTTGAAAGGTTTTGCCGAGGTTTGCATCTTTGTACTTACCTGTCAGCAAGTTGGTGCCGTAGTCATCGCGCTTAAAAACTGAATAAGCGATGTTGCCGTTAATGTCGACCAATAAAATGTCGTCAAAATCAGAACGCTTAAGCAGCTCCAAATAAGAGTTGTGGTAGCGCTTGTGCAATAGGCGATAGCGCTCGCTGCCAATAAAGCTGCTGGATTCAGGGAGAATCGATGTTTTGATTTGATCGCCCGATCCTTGAATGTAGCGTTGCTGCGCATTAGCGCGTGCTTCGTCAATGTCTAACCCTAGGCGTTGGAATGCATTGATCAAACCATAGAATCGTCCGCCACTGGCATTGGCAAGCTCTGAGCGAACAAAACCCATCACTTGGGATTCTTGAGCTTGTAGGTAATCGACAATTTGCTGCTGTTTAGTATCACGGACGGAAACAAGGTGCGAAGTACTTTGTTCCTGAAGATCCTGACTGTGCGATTGGAGGAAAAATATCGCGATAAGTGTTACTGGGGTAATACTAAGGACAAGAAATGCCAGCATTAGGGTATTTTGAAGGCGCTTAAACTTCTGCTTACGATAGAATCTAAACATAAATTGGGTACTACTTTCCTTTGATGTACTGCTTGAAAGGGATGAAAACAAGTACAGAGAATAGAATTAACGGGTTCCAATTTAACGAAATTAACGAGTTTTTTTACTTTGACAAGTAAGTGGTATTTAAAGCGTGTGCAAAAGCTCATTTTTATGGGCTTTTGATAGAAATATGAACAGACAGCGCAGATATTGACCCTGCGCTGTGTTAGATAGGCTATTTGCTTGCGTGATAGATCGCGAATTTGGTGGTCTTATTTAGAGTCGCGCATTTTCCAAAAGCTTGCTCAATAATTGGAATGTATTTTAAAAAACTGTTCGCAACAATAATCATCTCACCAGAACGCTTCATGTGGTTAGGAGCCTGAGCAAGTAAGGTTTCAGTCGCACTGTAGCTTGTATCCAAACCAGAATGGAATGGTGGGTTACTGATGATGAATTGGTAATCTTTTGATGTGTCAGAGTAGACATCTGAGGCGAAGACATTACCTGTTAAACCATTGGCTTCTAGCGTTGCTTGGCTAGACGCCACGGCAAATGCACTGATGTCGCACATTTCCAGTTCGATATCAGGGTGACGAGATGCCATTACCGCGCCCAATACGCCTGCACCACAACCGAAATCCAGTACTTTACCTTTCAGTTTTGGCAGGGTATCAAGTAATAGTTGGCTACCAACATCAAATTGACCATGACTGAAGACGCCTGGAAGACTTTTCACGGTCAGTGATTGCTCACCAATGTTAACCGTGTAGGTTTTAAACCAGTCTTGTAGGTTGAAGGCTGGTGGTTGCTCGAAGCATTGACCCCAGTAGAAAGAACAACGACGCGCTGAATCGTATTTCACGACTTTTCCGTAAGGAGCAAACATCTTCTCGATACTTTTAACACCAGAACGATTTTCGCCAACTACGACAATCTCGGTATCTTTACCTAACTTGGCAAATAACATCGCCAACAGAAATTCCGCTTCCGCTTTGGCCTTTGGCCAGTACAGCATCACTAAGTCGGCTTTGGTCTCTTCGGTAAACTCCGCACCATAAAAACGTTGGATGGTGCTGCAGCCTTCTAATTGACGGTAGTAGCTGTAATTAGAAGTAAACACGGTGACTGATTCACAATGTTTCGCTAATTCAACAGGGAATAAGTCTTCTGCCTCACCTGCAACTAAAACATGTTTGCCTTCAAAGTAGGCGAGTTGACGTTGAGCAATTTGGCTTGGGGCAATATAAGCTGACATAGGACACTCTATTGAATCGTTAGCAAAAAATGAGGGCGGATTTTCGCATAATCCGCCCAAAGCTTGAAGTGTTTAATACGGGTTCGGCAACCAAGTTGCTGAACAGTTGATCAACTCTTGTCTTGCTGGTTTAAAAAGTCTTTAAACTCTTCATCGTAAATATTGAAAAGAACGATAGTAATAGCAAAGATCAGTGGGCCGTAGATAAGACCAATTAGGCCAAAAAGTTGAATACCACCCAACAGTGAGAAGAAGATCATTAGGGTATTCATGCCTGCACTACCTTGCATCAGCAGCGGGCGCAGTAGGTTGTCAATTGAGCCAACAATCGCGACACAGTAAACCGTTAGGAAAATTGCCCACGTGGTATCACCGGTTAGGAATAAGTAGGTTGCGGCTGGGATCCAGATTAGAGCGGTACCGACCACGGGGATGAAAGAGGCAAAGCCCATCATAGTGCCCCAGAACAACCCAGGGAAACCAGCAATCCACATACCTAAACCACCCGCAAAACCTTGCGCTATTGCGGTTAAGAATGAGCCCATAACGGCAGACTTAGAAACTTGCTCAATCTCAGTGAGGAGCTTGTCTTCTTGGCTACGAGATAGCGGAAGAATATGACGAACCACACTGATGATTTTGTCGTGATCTCTTAATAAGAAGAACAGAACAAACAGCATCAAGAAGAAATCCATTAAGAAGTTGGTCGCATCACCAAGGATTTTCGCACTGATACCAACCAGTTTAGAACCAAAACTTGTCGCGAATTCTCCGACTTTCTGTGCGATGGCTTGGGGCTCAATGTTGTCGAAAGGCAGGTAGTTATTCACAAACGACAGCGCTTTGACCACAAGTGGGTGTGCAAACAGAGTCTGAATACCGCCGTGTGTCACCCATTGGTACGTGTTCTGAGAGAACAGAGAGCCTTGCTGAACAATTGCTGCAAATACTGCCAATAAAGGGATAACAATAATGAAAGTCAGGATCACACAAGAAAGTAGAGAGACTACGTTCTCTTTATTCGGTATCTTCTTTTCAAGCCATTCGTGAATTGGAAACATCAGCAACGAGATGATGAATGCCATTACTATGGAATTTACATAAGGCTCGATAAGCAAGTAACAAGCATAAGCCGCCGCAAGTAGGGCAATGATGATCACCCAGTGGCTGGTGTTGATTTTGAGTTTTTCTGACACGTTAATGGTCTCTATATTTGCGTTCTGAGTTTATAATGGCTGCAAAACAGAGAGTTAGCAATGAGGAGTTTTGATAATGGGATGCTGTAATAAAGATAAGAAATGCCAAGACGAAGAACAGCAAATAAAAAAAGAGATCCCTTGGTTCAGAATGTTCCTAGGTACGCTGATGTTGTTGGTTTTTCTTTTCTGGGAACGTTAGACGTTTTTCGTTAGGTTTTCGAATAAATTGACGGGTAATTAAGCGGAAATACTCGAGTTTAATTTAGTCGATGCATTAAAAAGGGCTGCGTTAATGCAGCCCTAAATTCAATCGGTTAGCTACTTATAAAGTGCTTTCGATTATTTGCTTTCAGCAGCAATGATCGCAAGAGATCGGTCAGCAGCTTCTAGTGTTGCATCCAGTTCTTTTGAACCATGAGCAAGAGAAGTAAAGCTTGCTTCGAATGCTGAAGGTGCAAGGTAAACACCGTGATCTAACATTAGATGGAAGAAGCGCTTGAAGCGTTCTACATCACACTTAGTTACATCTTCGTAGCACGTCACCGTTTCTTGGTCTGTGAAGAAGAAACCAAACATACCGCCAACTTGGTGAACTAGCATAGGGATGCCGTGCTTGTCAGCAAGTTGCTTGAAGCCATTTGCCAACTGCTTAGTTTTAGACGCTAGACGCTTTTCGTTGCCTTCTTCTCTTAGAAGATTCAAACATGCGTAGCCAGCAGCCATTGCAACAGGGTTACCTGAAAGCGTACCTGCTTGGTAAACAGGCCCCGTTGGTGCGATGTATTGCATCACGTCTTTACGACCACCAAAAGCACCCACTGGCATGCCGCCGCCAATCACTTTACCAAGACACGTTAGGTCTGGCTTGATGTTGTAGTAAGCCTGAGCACAACCTTCAGCAACGCGGAAACCTGTCATTACTTCATCAAAGATTAGCAATGCACCTTCTTGATCACAGATCTCACGTAGACCTTCGTGGAAGCCTTCTACTGGTGGGATACAGTTCATGTTGCCCGCGACAGGCTCAACGATGATACACGCGATCTCACCTTTGTTTGCTGCGAAGATTTCACGTACTGAATCTAGATTATTGAAAGTTGCAGTTAGCGTTAGTTTCGCAAAATCAGCCGGTACGCCTGGAGAGCTTGGTTGACCTAAAGTCAGTGCGCCAGAACCTGCTTTTACAAGTAGGCTGTCTGCGTGACCGTGGTAACAACCTTCAAACTTAAGGATTTTGTCACGACCAGTAAAGCCACGAGCGAGACGAATCGCACTCATTGTTGCTTCTGTACCTGAGCTCACCATACGCAGCTGTTCCATTGATGGAACCATCTCAGATACAAGTTCAGCCATCTTGATTTCAGTTTCGGTTGGAGCACCAAAGCTAAGGCCGCGTTGAGCTGCTGCAGTAACAGCGTCACGAATAACAACGTGGTTGTGACCAAGGATCATTGGACCCCAAGAGCCAACGTAATCGATATATGCTTTACCATCAGCATCAAAAATAAGTGGGCCATCAGCGCGTTCAACGAAGATAGGAGAACCACCTACGCCATTGAATGCACGAACTGGAGAGTTTACGCCACCAGGAATAGTTTGCTGTGCTTTTTCGTACAGCTCTGCTGATTTGGTCATTGATATATCCTCTTTTGACTGTCGGACCAATTGGCACGCATTGTACCTATCCGGAATCCAACTAGGAATGCCTTCGCTGATATAATCACCCGAATCTGGTTGTTTTGTGTGGTTACGCGTTTTAATTGTCAGATATTAGCGAGTTTACAGCAGTAAAAGGAACGATCCTGTGGTGAATACTTGAACGTTTCAGTCAGGTATTAGATAATCACCAGAATATAAGAAAATACTCAACAACTATGGTCTCGATTTAGATTTGTATCATGTTGTTTTTGACACAGGTAAGAGAGGTTGTCGTGAGCGAAGTAAATATCCCATTGTCCTTTTCTGATGCAGCAGCTACCCGCGTACAAACGCTAATTGCTGAAGAAGAAAACCCAGAGCTAAAACTGCGTGTATACATTACAGGCGGCGGTTGTAGTGGCTTCCAGTACGGCTTCACATTTGATGAAAAAGTAAATGATGGCGACACTACCATTGTAAATAGCGGTGTGACGCTGGTTGTTGACCCAATGAGCCTACAGTACTTAATGGGCGGCATGGTTGATTACACTGAAGGCCTAGAAGGCGCACGTTTCTTTGTGAACAACCCGAACGCGACAACAACATGTGGTTGTGGCGCATCATTTAGCGTTTAGCGTGCACGAAAGGTAGCTTGAACGGAAAGCTACATTAGAAATATTTTAAACGCCGAGCCAATGCTCGGTGTTTTTGTTTGTAAAAAATACACCATACAAAACAGACAGTAAGTCGACTTATTCTAGGCATGTACGCCAAGGTTATTTTGGGTGGTTATACTTAAGCTTTCACTTTATTCATTTGCTTTATAGTAAACGCCATATTTTTTAAACTGTCGATAGCGTCCAACTTCGTTGGGTGTGGGTCTGTTAAAGTTACCTCTGTGCATCAGGATGTTGCATATGACGGTGTTAAGCTAATTAGCGCGCCTTAATCACATCGGACAAAAGGATTTGCTATGCCCACTCTATTTTCTAACTCTCCATTTTTTCAGAAACTGAAGCAGCCGTGGTTGGTTTCTCTGGTTCTAGTTGTACTGTTGTCGATTTGGCTTGGTTTAGGAGTGGGGCAAGCGGAAGAGTCACCAGCAAAAAAAGCGACAGAAATTCCGCTGGCTAAGGTTTCCTTTCAAACATTCACTTCATCCCCCACCTTTAAAACCATAGATCTTTATGGTCGCACAGCTCCCGATAGGCATGCTCGATTGGGAGCGGAAGTCGCGGGCAAGATTGTTAGGTTGAACGTTGTGAAAGGCGATACGGTTAAAGTAGGGCAAGCCATTGCTCAGATAGATAAAGGTGACTTAGAGATTCAGCTAGAGCGAGCTTCGGCTTTATATCGATTGAAGCAGAAAGAATTTAAGGCGGCGCAGTCGCTGAAAAAAAGAGGGCTGCAAGGCGAGATAGCCTACACCACAGCTGAGGCTTCGTTAACTGAAGCGAAGGCTATGAAGCGTAATGCTGAACTGGCTCTAAAAAATACAGTCATCACATCGCCTTTCTCCGGTGTGGTTCAAGATTTGATGGTGGAGCTCGGTGATTTCGTTGGTGTTGGCGATCCTGTTGCTGGCGTGATTGACCTCGATCCTTTGGTTATTGAGGCCGATGTCAGTGAGCGTCATATCCAGCATTTGCTAGTCAATCAATCAGCTTTGGTTCGCCTGTTAGGGAGAGAAGAAGCGGAAGGTCGTCTGCGCTATGTTTCTCGAATCTCTTCTGCCTCAACCAATACCTTCCCTATTGAGATTGAAATCGACAACTCAGATGGCCTGTTACCTGCGGGTGTTAGTGCTGAAGTCACCCTTAATCTAGAAACAAGAGACGCTATCAAAGTGACGCCTGCCATGTTGGCACTGGATGAGGCCGGTAATCTTGGGGTCAAAACTTTGGTTTCAATTGACGACTCACCAATCGTGAAATTTGTCGGCATTCAACTGGTGAAAGCTGAGCAAGATGGAGTGTGGCTGACGGGGTTAGGTCAGCGTGTCGATATCATCACTGTGGGGCAAGGTTTTGTTCGTGATGGTGACTCGGTGATTGCTGTTGAGCAAGGTGTTGAACTCTCTAACGTAACTGCAGAGTAGGAGATAACCGATGTATTCAATTATTGATGCAGCCTTGTCTCGCGCTCGAACAATGCTCTCTCTTTTGGCACTCATATTGGTCGCAGGTGTCGTTACCTATATCACGATCCCCAAAGAATCGAGCCCCGACATTACCATCCCGATTATCTACGTTTCTGTTGGGCACCAAGGTATTTCGCCAACCGATGCAGAACGCTTATTGGTTAGACCGATAGAACAAGAGCTGAGGTCGATTGAAGGCGTAAAAGAGATGACCGCAACCGCAGCAGAAGGCCACGCCTCAGTTGTGTTGGAGTTTAATGTTGGCGTTGATCTCACCAAAGCGATGGCTGATGTGCGTGATGCTGTCGATTTAGCCAAACCAAAATTACCAGAAGACAGTGATGAGCCGACCGTGAATGAGGTGACGCTCGCGTCTGAGCAGCCAGTGTTGTCAGTTGTTCTGTTTGGTACCGTTCCTGAGCGCACCATAGTGCAAATTGCTCGAGAGCTTGGGGATAAGCTCGAAAGCTATCGCCAAATTCTAGAGGTCGATATTGCAGGCGATCGCGATGACATTGTTGAGATCATTGTCGATCCGCTGTTGATGGAGAGCTACAGCTTAGATCAAGCGGATATCTATAACCTGATCGCTCTGAACAATCGAGTGGTCGCCGCTGGTTTTGTTGACACTGGCTACGGACGTTTCTCAGTCAAAGTTCCTTCGGTGTTTAACTCTTTAAAAGACGTACTTGAGTTACCTATCAAAGTGGATGGTAAACAGGTCGTAACCTTTGGTGATGTGGCCACGGTTCGTCGAGCGTTTCGAGATCCTGATAGCTTTGCCCGTTTAGATGGTAAATCTGCGGTGGTCTTGGATATCAAGAAGCGTGCGGGTGAAAATATCATCGAAACCGTAGAGTTAGTTAAAGCGGTTATGGCTGGTGCTCAACAACAAGCGGAATGGCCCAATAACTTATTGGTTAAATACACCTGGGATGAATCTAAAGATGTGAAGATCATGCTCAACGATCTTCAAAACAATATCTTGTCCGCCATCATTTTAGTGGTGATCGTTATCATCGCCATTCTTGGTGTTCGAACCGCGTTATTGGTTGGAATTTCAATACCTGGATCATTCCTCACGGGATTGTTGGTGTTGTCTGTGTTTGGTCTAACCGTCAACATTGTGGTTCTGTTCTCTTTGATCATGGCCGTTGGTATGTTGGTCGACGGCGCGATTGTTGTTACCGAGTTTGCCGATAGGCGAATGCAAGAAGGTGAAGGTCGAAAAGAAGCTTACCGAGACGCAGCGAAACGGATGGCG
>NZ_JBFRSN010000068.1:0-476 GCF_041473595.1 Vibrio sp. 10N.222.46.A1 | reverse complement strand
GGAATATATCTTGCGTACTTCAATCAATACTAAACAAAAACCAAAAGGACAGCTTCTTTTACGTACTCTTTCTATGCCTGCAGATACTAATGCGAATGGTGATATTTTTGGGGGGTGGATAATGTCACAGCTTGATTTAGCTGGAGCAATCCTAGCTCAAGAAATATCTGGAGGACGGATAGCAACAGTTTCAGTATCAAGTATCACTTTTAAAAAACCAGTAAAGGTTGGTGATGTCGTTTGTTGTTATGGTGAATGCGTTAAAATTGGTAGAACATCAATGTCGATTGATTTAGAAGTTTGGGTAAAACCTATTCAAGAAGATAAGGTTAATCTAAGATTCCAAGTATGTGAAGCTAATTTTAATTATGTAGCTATAGATTTGTCAGGGAAGCCAAGACTGGTTCAAAAATTTTCTGATTAAATAGCTTGAGGCTTTAGTTATATTAAACTATTAACATTCAACGGTGAACTAT
>NZ_JBFRSN010000067.1:0-2443 GCF_041473595.1 Vibrio sp. 10N.222.46.A1 | reverse complement strand
ATATAGAGATTAGGGCATGATTTAAGCCCAAATTTGAGCTACTTTGAATATTCAACACTAGATAAAGGTGATGTGATGATAGAAAAGGGATCTTCGATGCGCATATTGCTAGTTGATGACGTTCAACTGGATAGGATGCAACTCGCTATTCGACTCAAGCAACTGGGTCATGTTGTAGAAGCTGTTGGTAGCGGAAAAGAAGCCCTGAATGTTTATTCTGATTTTGATCCTGAACTCGTGTTACTGGATATCAGCATGCCAGACATGGATGGTTTTGAGGTCGCAAACGAAGTTCGTCGGCAATTCCCAGAATGGGTTCCGATCATCTTTTTGAGCGGTCATGAAGAGCCTGAAATGATCGCAAAAGCGATTGATGCCGGCGGCGATGACTATTTGATCAAACCAGTAAACAAAGTTGTTTTGAACTCTAAGTTGATTGCGATGCAGCGTATTGCGCACATGAGACGAGAGTTAAAACAGAGTACCGCCAAACTCGAAGAACTGAATATTTTACTGCAACAACAAGCCAACGAAGACGGCCTAACCAAATTGTACAACCGACGATATATGGATACTAAGCTTGAAGAGAGCATTGCGTGGCACGGACGACGTAATATATCCATGACCGTCATACTACTCGATGTTGACTTCTTTAAGCCTTACAACGATAACTATGGCCATATTCAAGGGGATAAGTGCCTGCAAGGGCTTGCCAATACTTTGAAAGAGCTCTTTGTTCGAGCTGGAGAGTTTGTTGGACGTTACGGCGGTGAAGAGTTCGTCATCATTCTGAGTGATACCGACAGCTCCGCGGCTAATTTACAGGCCAATCGTGTAAAAGAAGCACTGCATCAAATGAACTACGTCCACGACTACTCAGCAGTGTCTGACAGAGTGACAGCGTCACAAGGTGTGTTGTCATTCATCCCTGAAGGTGGTGAAGCTATCGCTTCTATTTACGAAAAGGTTGACCAAGCACTGTATCAGGCCAAGCAAAGTGGAAGAAATACCTACATACAACGCGATATTATAGAGCTTGAGCAATAGTTGACGAGCTTCGGTAGTAACCTGAATTATACTTCTAGTAGCTTATAAGCTAGGAAGTGACCTAAGTGATAAAAGAAATGCAGCATTCCAAGTCATTCGTCATGACTAACTCAAACAAAGGTCTTGTATTAACTCTGTTTGTTTCCGTGTCTCCAACCGCTGTTAACGCAGCTTCACTCTCTGAACTGGTCAGGAAAGACATTGAACAAACCTTCGCAACGAGTGTTTTGCTCAATGATACGGATGTGTTTACCTTTGGCATAAATAATTTTGATCCCAACAAAGTCTTTAGTTTGGACAATGAAGATATTGGCTCTAATGACTCAGTAAGTCGCCGACAAAATATCGCGTCCCTCAGCCTTCCTTATACCTTTGAAGTGCCAAGTTATATTGAAGACAACCATCAAGAAGTAACACTTCGTTTATCTGCGTTGCGGATAGAGAAGGATGTTCAATATGCCAGTTCAACGATAAGCGACTTTCAAAAAGAGTCTGTTGTTTCTGGTTACGTTGAGTACGCGAACGTATCCCAGTTAAACGAATACTTGAGTTTTAGTTCTGCAATTGGTAACCATATTTCCTATTATCGAAACGATTTTGAATATCGTTCTTCGTTGCTTGCACCAATTCAAGGTCGCCTGGATGGTCTTTATCTGAACACGGATGCTTGGGCATACATAATAGAGCCTAAGATAAAGTTGATGTTTGAAGATAAGAATGACTGGGGAAAATATAAACTCAGTACCAGTTGGCATTACTTTAATGGTATAGGTTGGGGAGAAGCCAATAACGGTAACATTGGTCACCCAGAAGGTTGGTACATAGCAAATGAAGCTAAGATCTTCTATGACTTAGTTCGTTGGGACAAAAACATCACATCCATGTATTCGAGTATAAGAAGAATAGATATTGGTGGTGATACTGTCGCGTCTATGGGCACTACAGCTTACTACGAAGCTAGTGTAGGTTGGTTGCTTAACCCAAATCTGTTTAATGACTGGGTCGATAATGTAGGAATAGGGTTTACTATCAATTACGGAAGTAGTTTGAAAGGAGGGAGCTTAGTCATATTCTTTAACCAAGATTAGTCTAAGCACCAACGCTTTCGATGTTCACACCGTTAAATTACGATGTTCAGAGCTTTACATTCCAAGACTTTCAACGTCTTTAACTATCGACACACAGCTTGTTTCGGCCAGTTTCTTTTGCTTTGTACAGTGCGTTATCGGCAAGTTTCAAGACTTCTACGGGTTGTTTAGTGGTTCTACTATCAGACAGCCCAATGCTCACCGTTACGTTTACGACTTCAGTTGATTTGTTGCTCTGACCACGCTTTTTAATGCCGACTTCATGGTCGTCAGGGCGATCGTTGCTATTTCGAATCGTCATATCGTAG
>NZ_JBFRSN010000066.1:0-6668 GCF_041473595.1 Vibrio sp. 10N.222.46.A1 | reverse complement strand
TCATTGCCCATTGAATAGCGAACACTGGAGCCGTCGAACCTGAAATGCTGACCTCTTCGACATTTGGGTTGAACAGTGAATTAGCTTGTTCAAGCAGTATCTCTTCTTGTTCAGATTCTTGCTGCAAAATTTCTTCGATGATCTCTGAGCGTTTGGTATTAGAGACATTCTTGTTCAGCTTGGCGATTCGAAGCGCGTAGCTAAAACGGTCTGTTGAAACGATGTCGACAAGTTGCGATAGCAACTCTTTGTCTACGCTCGAAGCCTTGGTGAAATAATCGATACACGAATTGATTGAGGCATAACGAGTACCGTCAAACTCAAAGCCATTGGTTTCGTCGTATACCTCAAGTGGGATGTCATCAACCGACAAAGGCCAGCCTTTATAATCGACGCGTTGTTTGGCGATTTGATACATCTTCCAAGCACTGCGCCCAAACCCACCAAGCGTCGAACCCGAGAAATCAGAATCAATAAGCTCTTGCTCCGTCCAGTTCTCACCGATGCCAAGGTGCTTAGCGTACTTGTCTATCAGAGTGTGTTTTATCTGATCGCGCACAGACCAAATTGAGGTCAGATTCTTTGAATAGTTAATTCTCGCACACTCATTACAAGCCGGCAGTGCTATCGGTGAATAGTCTATCTTGGCAATAGCTTGTGCAGTCTTAGGGAATTCAACAACATCATTGGAAGGTTCACCACAAAACCAACAGGTGTGGCGCAGGTTGAATGGGATGTCTATGTACGAGTATGTGGTCATTAGTCTTTATCGGCTGGGGGTTTGAGGTTGGTTTAATTATCAAAACAATTATCCCTGTTCGCGCGTCAGCTTGCACCTTGTTTGTTTTTGTTTTGCTGACGAAACTGATTCGTGATGTGACTCGCCTGATGAGCTCATTAGGTGGATATTGATATAAAACAGTCACTAACGATAAATATTGATTGGTGTGGCTGAACTTACATGAGCTGCTAGCAATCGCCTTAGCTCCCCATTACTATTGAGATAGACTCCTTACCCCAATAGCGCATATGTCCTCATCGATTCCTTTTTACGATAAAAATGCTCACACACTTTGTGAACAGTACAACTCAGTGACGTTCGAGACGGTGCATAAAAGCTGGCAAGCTTATTGGCCTTTAGAGGGCGATAAAGTACTAGATGTTGGTGCAGGAAGTGGTCGTGATGCGCTATGGATGCACAAAGCCGGAGCTGATGTTATTGCGATAGAACCAAGTGCTTTATTACGCGAACAAGGCTCCAAATATACAAGCCCAAGTGTTACCTGGATTGATGATTCACTTCCCTCGCTTGGCCGCACTGAAAACCTCGGAATGCGTTTTGACTTGATATTGGTGAGCGCAGTATGGATGCACTTAGCCTCGTCTCATCGAGAGCGTGCATTTAGAAAGTTGTCTAACTTGCTGGCTCCAAATGGCAAGTTGGTGATTACTTTGCGTCATGGGGAGTTTAAAGACAGTCGACAAGGCTATGAAGTCTCAGTTGAAGAGCTCGAGCGTTTATCAAAAAACAGCGCCTTGTTGGTTCGTCATGTTGATGATAGCCAAGATACATTGAACCGCAGTGAAGTGTGGTGGCAAACCGTGGTGATGACATTACCAGATGATGGCTCCGGCGACTTGAACAAGGTGCGCCACATTATTGTGAATGACAACAAGTCGGCCACATACAAGCTGGCCTTATTAAGAACTTTACTGAGAATTGCGGATGCTCATTCAGGCGCTGTGATTGATCGAACGGATGGGAAAATTTCTCTACCAGTGGGCTTAGTTGCTCTGTATTGGGTAAGGCAGTTTAAGCGTTTGATTGATATCGATATAGAAGGCGCTGGGATTCAGCAAAATAGCAACACGAGTAAAGGCCTCGGATTTGTAAAAGAGGATGGTTGGAATAAACTCAAACACCTCAGTGCTGATGATCTAGCGATAGGCACTATGTTTCTCGGCGATGAAGCCAAGGCACTACAGAAGCTGTTTTCACAAACGATCAGCACCATTAAATCAGGGCCTGTGACTTTTATTTATCAAGGCTCGAAAGACAACCGACTATTCGATATATACCCACCTCAGAAACGACGGAAGAGCCGAGAATCACTGGTCATTGATAGTGAGTTCTTAGAAAGCTTTGGCTATTTCACTCTCGATGAAAGCCTGTGGGAGTGCTTTAGAATCTACCACTCTTGGATTGAACCGCTGGTGGTGAATCAATGGGTCATGGAGATGCAGCGTTTCGAGTTGAACCGACAGCGAAGTATCTCACTACAGACGTATCACGACTGCTTGGTATGGATCGATCAAAACCACGATACTCGCGATGTGCGTAAACGTGTCGAACAACTTAGATCTGAACGTGCCGATATTGTCAGTGTCTGGAGTGGAAAATCATTAAAAAATGAGTATCACGTTGATCACTGCTTGCCTTTTGCTTATTGGCCGAATAACGACAAGTGGAACCTCTTTCCGACCACAAGCAAAGAGAACCTAAGCAAAAGTGACAAAGTTCCTACGGCTGAAAAACTTCGAGCGTCTAAATTTCGTATTCTCGAATGGTGGCAATTGGCGTGGAGCGATTCGGCTCATTTTGAACAACAATTCTTTTCTGAAGCAGCACTTTCTTTACCCAATATTCCACCACAGTGTCGAGACTTCGAAGAGGTGTTCGATGCAATGGGTTTACAGGTACGTGGCGTGAAAAGCAGACTGTTAATTAATGAGTGGCACTGATCATTAAGTGGCTAGTTATCCCAAATAGCCCTCAACAAACTAATCATCGAGAGCACAATGAAATACATCGGAATTGATGGCTGCAAGGCCGGTTGGATCGCTTGGATTATCTCTGACAGTGAGATACCTGCGTTTAAGGTGGAAAATACGCTCGATGAGTTGGTTGGTGATCTTACGGAATCAACAACATTAATCGATATGCCTATTGGCTTTAGCGATTCGCTTACTCCAGATAGATTATGCGATAAAGCAGCAAGACGTTTTCTCACCAGCAAGCGTGGTTCTTCCGTGTTTCCTGTTCCGTGCCGAGAGGCGGTTTATCAAACTGATTACATTGCGGCGTGCAGTGCCAATGTGGAGCAGCTTGATAAGAAATTTTCTAAACAGACTTGGGGAATTGTGCCCAAGATCCGCGAGCTTGATGAGCTCATTGAAACTCATCCCAATCTTTCTATCAGGGAATCACACCCTGAGGTGGTGTTTGCAGCTTTGAAAGGCGAACCGCTGATGTTTTCCAAACGAACACAAGAAGGCAAAGAGGAACGGCTTTCTATTATTCAGCAACTTGCCCCTCAATGGTGTGACGGCTTGTCGTTGGCCATTTCAACCACCAAGCGTAAAGACGTCGCGATAGATGATATTTACGATGCTTTTGTACTTATGTTGGTTGCCTATTACGCTCCGCAATTATCGACCTTACCTGAACTTTCTGATGTTGGTGGAGAAGCTGACAAGGATCAGAACGGACGAGTTAGAGAGATTGTCTATTGGAATAAAGCGCGCTAACAAATCGTGCGCTCAACTTGGCTTAATATGCTATTTTCCAACTTCTGCTATTTTCCAACTCTGCTACTTTTCACTCTTAATATTTTTGAGTCTTTGATATGAAACGTTTTATTGTCGGCTGGCTGGCCACTGTGCTCAGTGTTGCGAGTTATGCCCAAGTTGCCCCTATATCTCAATGGCAATGCGACATGATGAAAAAGAACAATGTCTTGAGTAGTGGTGCGCCTGTTGGTTGTGAGCGACTATCTAAGGTGGATTTCGATTTCATTAATTTCAAAGGGGAGACGCAACAGGGCAATATGATCGTGCTTGATGTTATTGCGCCAGCTCTTGAACAAATCTTTTCAGAGCTTAAACAGCGCAATTTTCCTCTTCATTCCGCTCGCCTAATGCGTGAGTTTAAAGGTGACGATAGCGCCTCAATGGACGCGAACAACAGTAGCGGGTTTAACGCTCGTCCTATTACCGGCGGAGGAGGTTGGTCGAAACATGCCTATGGTGTGGCAATCGACATCAACCCAGTTCAAAATCCTTTCTTAGAGTTCGATAAAAACGGAACCATCACGGTCAAGCCATCACAATCGGCAACCCGCTATGTGAACCGTACTCGCTTTCGCGCGCGTGATGAAATTGAACGCCGAGGCATGGCAGAAGATGTGGTGGAGCTGTTTGCTCATCATGGCTTTATTATCTGGGGAGGGGATTGGAATAGCCCAATCGATACTCAGCATTTTGAGGTCGGCTCAAGAAAGTTCGTCAATCAACTGCTCTCTAAACCCAAACCTGAAGCCAAAGTGTTATTTGAGCGCTACGTCGAATCTTATCGACAGTGCTATCTCAAAAATAAAGGTGAGAACGCAGAAAAAGCTCGAGCTATCTGTGCAAAGAAAACAGTCGGGACTTTTTAGTGCTATGTTTATCTAGAACCGTTTGTGTTTTAGCAAGTTAAACTCGCTTCAGGTGTGTTTTGAATAGCTAAGGTCAGCGCTTGTCGTTGGCCTTTTTTGTATTCATTTCTCCAATGTAACACTGAGTATTGAACAGGTTGTTGGGTATCCATTAGTCAATAATCGATAAGCGAATGCAGCGCAAAGTCATCGGTTTGTCATCGAAAAACTCATAGCGTTAACGTTATGTGAGAACCATTGCTGGTGGGGGAACTATTTGCCGAATCGCCAGTATTATTAGTGAACTGATCACAACGGACCAACTAATGAAAAAGATACCTTTGGCTCTAACTCTTTTAAGCACTCTACTTTTTACACAATATTCTTTGGCTACAGACACTTCACACACCACTCAAAACCCGACTTACGAACTCGATGGTAAGTCGGTATTAGGTCGTACTGAGAACGTGTACCTATCTAGCGTTCAAGGGCTAAAAGACGTTCCTTTCATTGGTAAAATTGATACCGGTGCGGAAACCACTTCTATGCATGCGGAAGACATTCATGTGAAGAGCTCTAATCCCGATTACCAAAATCTCAAAGACAAAGAGTTGATGGCGGCGTTAACCGAAGACCTGTTGAACAATTCTGATGTTGATTACGATGATTGGGATGGCAGCACCTTTGCGAAATATGAAGCTGTGGTCTCTTTCAAGGTTCAAAACCCACGTACGGGTGACATGGTATTAATCGAAGCACCTTTAGAGCGTGTCAGCATAATACGCAGCCGCACCAGCAGCACGCCTTTGCTTCGCCCTACGGTTAAGATGTCGCTGACTATTGCGGACCATGAATTAAAAACAGACGTTAACCTGACGGACAGAAGTCACTTCTCTGCGCCAGTGCTGATCGGCAAAACCTTTCTTGCTGACAACGCCTTAGTGTTTGCTGGTTACGACTATTTGCAAGAGCAGGAAAACGCGACGGTTGTTGGCCGTAAAGAGGTGGTGTCTATCTCCGGAATGGCGATGAACGCGACCTTCTCCTTAAAGAATCGCTACAGTATTCTTCATGCAAAAGACATCGACGTAGATAAGAAGAACAGTGAAGTGACGTTTGATATGTTCGACAACGATGGCAAACAGAAAGAGATGACACTGCCATTAGTTCGTATGTTAAGCGTGAGTGGTAAAAAGAGACCTCTGGTATATGTACCAGTCCAACTCGATGAAAACACAACCAAAGACGTTCTGGTGTACCTACGTGACCGCTCGAGTAGCGTGTCACAGTTGAGATTTGGTACAAGCACCGCAAGCGAACTTTTCATGATTGATACCAACGCTGAAAATATTCTTTCTGAAGGATCTGAGAATTTCAGCGAGGTCGCGAAAAAGACTGAGCCACTGATTATCTCACCGGAAGAAGATATCACATTAGATGGTTTTCCTATGAAGGCTGTTGCTTCATTTACTGTCAACACGCCTTTGCTGAAGGTCGACAGTTTTGAAATGACAGGTAAAGGCAAAGAGGCTTCTGTTGAATTTTATCTTACAGATGTAAATGGTGAGAAGCAGAAGATAACAAAGTCAATTATTAAGAAGCTTAAGGTCGGTGATGATACTCGTCCGGTTGTAAGTGGTGAGTTTTTGGGCGCTGGTAAAGTTCGCCAACAAGAGTTTGCTATCGATGTACTTAACAGTAATGAGAAAGAGGCCTACTTTGTTTTAGGTAAGAAGATGGCGAAAGATGGGGTATATGTGAATACTCGATCTGATTATCTTTTGAAATCGGAGCCTTTGTTTAAAGTCGGGCACATCGAGGTTGTTGAAGTCAACGGCATGACATTCCCTGCCAAGTTGGATACAGGCGCAGATGTAAGCTCAATGAACGCAGTCAACATCAAACGATTTAAGAAAGACGGCCAAGACATGGTGAGCTTTACCTATCAAAACAACCAAGGCGATAAGCAAGACTTCACTAAGCCTGTGATTGATGTAATGCGCATTAAAGCTAAGAAAGGCGAGAAGGTGAACATTCGCCCAGTGGTAGAAATGAAGGTGAAGTTGGGTGACCTAGAGAAAGAGGTGAGGGTAAACCTTCAAGATCGCTCTCGCTTTGAATACAGCATGATCCTAGGTAAGAACTTCTTAAAGCACGGCGCAGTAGTGAGTAGCGATGAAGATTACTTACTGGGCGATATGGAGTAACACCTAAATTTATCTAATTTCTATCGGTTCAACTTCCTCATCAGTA
>NZ_JBFRSN010000065.1:0-5213 GCF_041473595.1 Vibrio sp. 10N.222.46.A1 | reverse complement strand
GCTATGGAATGCGGCTAAAGAATGGGAAAGTGCGAATACATCTAGCCTAAGACTGATGCAAGTCGGTGGCTCGAAGCTAGCCTATTCTGATGCTCTTGATGTTCAAAAAACCTTTCCCGGCGCACTCCAACAAGTTTTTGGTATGGCAGAAGGCCTGATCGCCTGTACTCGGTTAGGGGATGATGAAACCTTGGTTGCGACGAAACAAGGTCGACCTGTAAGTCGCTGGGATGAGGTTCGCATAGTCAATGCTGAGGGGAACACTGTTCCAATGGGTGAAGAAGGCGAACTACTCACTCGCGGTCCCTACACTTTAAGAGGGTATTACCGTGCAGAGGAACACAACCAACGCTCATTTACTCAAGATGGTTTCTACCGAAGTGGAGATCGAGCCATTGTTGATGAGAGGGGATATATCGTTGTGACTGGCAGAATTAAGGACGTCGTAAACCGAGCTGGTGAGTGTATTGCTACCGATGAAATCGAAGAGCATTTACTTATGCATCCTAATGTTGCACAGGTCGCCGTGGTTGCGGTACCTGATAAACATCTAGGCGAAAGGATCGGAGTCGCTGTCGTGAAAAGGGGGCTTTCCCCAACTTTGCAAGAGCTACGCACCTTCCTAAAAGACCAAGGGATGGCTTCTTTCAAACAGCCAGACGAATTGCTCATTGTCTCTAATCTGCCCAAAACAGCGGTAGGTAAAATTGATAAAAAGCGATTGCTTGGTCCAAGTGGTGAACCTTGGGTTAATACGCCAGTTTAACTAACGCGAGCTGCTTACCGTAGCTCTATATTGTCGATAAACAACGTCCTATTGATTGAATCGAGAGTGCTCTAGAAGGATGACTTGTCGTCGAGCCTGAGAAAGGTGCTTCTATTATTACACTCTTCAATGGGTCATTACAGGGAACAAAGACTAAAGGAAATCAACGTGTCATCTATAAAGAAGCCAGAAGTTTGCGAAAGTCTCAATGATATACGAATCGGAATAGATACCCTTGATAAGGAGATCGTTCATATTCTTTCTAAGCGGTTAGGGTATGTCAAAGCCGCCGCACAATTTAAGCCCAGTGAGCAGAGTATTCCGGCACCAGAGCGTGTCGCTGAAATGCTAGAAGACCGAAAAAAATGGGCAGAAGAGGCCGGGATGAGTAGCGAGTATGTCGAAACGTTATTCTCTAGTATCACCCATTGGTACATTAATCAGCAAATTAAACATTGGCGTACCGAAAGGGGGCTTTCAGCAGAAGAACCCGAAAATACGGCAACGTGATAAGAGTGTTTTGAACTTATCCGTTGAGTATGTATTAGAGGGTTACACATATTCCTGTTGGATCACCACTTTGACTACTAAGCGCCAAAGATTTAATTGATCAGATGACAGAAGAGAGCGTCAGTGCTGATTAGAGTATTAAGGACAATTACAAATGACTATACCGAAAATAGCGAGTTACGACTTGCCAGAACACCATGAGTTTCCAATAAACAGAACGAACTGGACTATCGAACCTAGTAAAGCGGTACTTTTAATTCACGACATGCAAGAGTATTTTGTGAGCTACTATGAGGCTGATTCGTCACCTATGGCGGACATTTTAACGAACATTCAGCAGTTAAAACACGTAGCGAAACAAGCGGGAATCCCGGTTGTATATACCGCACAACCCGCAAATCAAGACCCAAAAGATAGAGCCTTGTTAACTGACTTTTGGGGTCCGGGGCTAAACGGCGATCATACTCCTGTCGTATCAACGCTCGCTCCAGAAAGCGATGATATTGAGTACGTTAAATGGCGTTACAGTGCATTTAAGAAAACCCCATTGCTTGATTACATGAAAGACAATCAAAAAACTCAGCTGATCATCTCTGGTATTTACGGGCACATTGGCATTTTATCGACTGCTTTGGATGCATTCATGTTGGATGTACAGCCCTTTATTATCGGTGATGCGATCGCGGATTTTTCGCGTGAAGACCATATCCACACTCTCAATTACATATCAGGCCGAACGGGAAGCATTAAAACACTCGATAAAGCTATAGCGGAAATCAACCCAAATGAAGAGAGTATTCTTAGCCTCAATGTTTTGCAGTCTGACGTGGCCGAAACATTAGGTGTTTCTTATGAAGAGATTGATGTGAATGAAAATCTAATCTTCATGGGGCTAGATTCGATGCGAGCGATGACACTTGTAGAGAAGTGGAATAAGCAGGGCGCAAATATCTCATTCGCTCAGCTCATTGAAGCGGTTTCATTGCAAGAGTGGTGGCAAGCAATCGAAGCGACACTGAAGAACCACGCAGAAGAAGTACCAGCATAATTGCTCGCAAGTTAGCGCCAATTATTTATAGAATTTCTTAAGAGGTAAATTGATGAGCGATCAACCAGTGCGTTTACATCCGATGTTGTTGGACTTTGTTCGTAAGGAGAAGATCTCAAAGCATCTACTGCGAGTGACTGTTACGGGCGACTCTTTAAAAGGGTTCCCTGAAGATCAAAATGGTACACACATAAAAGTGTTTTTCCCCAATAGGGAGAGTGGGATATTGCAGTTACCTTATCGAGAAGGTGAAACTGTGATTTGGCCTGAGCATAAACCCGTGCCTCGAGCCTATACCGTCAGAAAGTATCGAGCCGATGTGAATGAGCTTGATATCGATTTCGTGATCCACGGAACCGATTCTCCCGGCGGTGGGTGGGCGATTAAAGCAGAACAAGGTTTCCAAATTGGCCTTGTAGGCCCTGCTGGGCCTGAGCCATTAATTGAACCCGCAGATTGGTATATTATTGCGGGAGACCTAACAGCAGTACCAGCCATTAGTGCTATTTTGGAGAACCTTCCCTCCGACACTCAAGGCCATGTATTTATCGAGATAGAGGATGCTGCAGATAAACATGATATTAAGCATCCGCAAGGTCTGGTTTTGAAGTGGCTAATGAGAGACGAAAAGAGTGATCAATATCTATTGAGCAAAGCCATTTCCGGCTTAATTGCACCTAATGGATCTCACTCGCTTTCGGCTTTCATTGCGGGTGAAAATGAAAGCGTGATTGCGTGTCGTAAAGCGCTTAAACAAGAGTACAAGCTGTCTAGAAAAGATATGTATGCGATTCCTTACTGGAAACGAGGTAAGGATGAAGAAGCATACCATGATGAACGCCATGAAGTTATGGATGAAGAGTACTAGCTTGCCTGTTTTAGAAAACAAAAACCGATCTCATGAGATCGGTTTTTGTTAGTACCTTTGGGTGCTTAAGCATACGCCTCTCGGAGGCGTTTCTTATTCACTTTGCCGACAGGTGTCTTGGGCAATGAATCGACAAATTTGATTAAATCTGGGATTTTGTAATCAGCTAAGCCACAATCACGTAGGAAATATTTTAGTTTGAAGGGATTTATGTCTGCCCCTTCGACTTTAACGATTACAGCGCAACTTCGTTCTCCTAAGTAGTCGTCAGGTATCGCAATGAGAGCGGCATCATGAACCCCATCGTGTCGAATTAGGTGGTTTTCGACCTCTTCTGCTGCAATCTTTTCCCCCCCTCGGTTAATCTGGTCTTTATCTCGCCCTGTTACAATGATATTACCGTCCTTAGTCTGTTTAACTATGTCACCAGTGTGATAAAACCCTTGTTGGTCGAATGAAAGACGGTTGTGTTCTTTTGCTTGGTAATAGCCGCGAATGGTGTAAGGACCTTGAGTGAGAAGAAAACCTTCCTCTCCGCAGGATACTGACTCCCCCTCTTCATTCACGATTTTAATCCGATCATGTTGTGAAATAGGGCGCCCTTGGGTAGAGGCAATAACTTCCATAGGATCATCCAATCTAGTGTAGTTCACTAGCCCTTCAGCCATACCAAAGACTTGTTGAAGCTGACAATCTAACTTGTTTGGTAGGTCTGTAGCCGCCGTTTGGCTAAACTTAGCGCCACCGACTTGAACTAATTTTAAGCTTGAAAGATCATGAGTAGTGGATTGAGCCTGCTCCATCCACAGCAGTGCTAGTGGGGGAACTAAGCCCGATACGGTAATTTTATGCTCTTCAATTAGTTTAAACGCTGATTTTGGAGTAGGGTCATGCGTAAGAACAACCGTACCTCCAGCGAAAAAGACCCCTAAAGCTCCCGGTGAACTTAATGGGAAATTATGTGCAACCGGCAGCGCACATAAGTAGCGAGTGTTTTCAGTAAACTTACAGATAGTGTTACTGCCAATCACGCTATAAGCATAGTCATTGTGGGTTCGAGGTATCAGTTTTGGCGTACCGGTTGTTCCACCTGACAATTGGAAAAATGCCAGTTCAGATGCTTCTGCTTCTTGTTTATCGTCGGGTTGCCCCGTGAAATCATCAAGCGATGTGAACCTTGGATCTGCCAAGTTCGTAGCATCACAGCGAACGATTATATGTTCTAATTCATTACTTTCATCTAACACTTGCTTAGCTAAGGCTTGGTAATTAAAGCCAGTATGTTTCCCATCTACAATGTAAGCTTTGGCTTTGGCGTGTTGGCAAAAATAAGATACTTCTGAGAAGCGATGAGCGGGAAGAGCTAAAACGGGTCGAATACCTTTCTGTAACAAGGCAAAGTAGCAAAAATAGAATTCGGCTACGTTTGTCATTTGTAATACGACATTGTCGCCCTTCATTAACCCTAAAGACTGAAAACCTGAAGCCATTTGAGACACTCTCTCTGCGGCTTGTAAATAGCTAAATTGACGCTCACCACAGATAAGAGCCATGTTGTTACCACACCGCTCAACTGAGTGCTGAAAATGATCGAAAAGAGTTCTGTCTTGCCAATAACCTAGCTCTCTATACAAAGAAGCTTGGGGTGTTGGCCAATCTGTATAATCCATATGTTCATTCGACATTATGAGTCTACCTATGCCGTCAACATATCTTTAAGTTGGATACCTGCTGCCGTTAAGATGGTGTTCATTTTGGCACCAGTTTCATCCAGTTCGCTTTGTGGATGTGATTCATCAACAATACCTGCTCCAGCAAAAACTTTCATTTGTCGTTTTTGGACCTCAGCACAACGGATCGTCACCACCCACTCCCCATTACCTCTTGAATCACACCAACCAACCATACCGGTAAAATACCCTCGGTCGAATTGCTCCAATTTTCGGATAGCTTCATACGCTTTCTGTCGCGGATAACCGCAAACTGCAGGGGTAGGGTGTAATTCAGCAGCGACTTCCAAC
>NZ_JBFRSN010000064.1:0-698 GCF_041473595.1 Vibrio sp. 10N.222.46.A1 | reverse complement strand
ATTTCGCCTACAGATAGGGCAGCATCTGCAAGAGCTACTTTTAGTGGCTCAAGAGAACGTTGAACTAGGTCTTCAACTAGAGACTCAAGCTTCGCTCGAGTCACTTTGATGTTCATGTGCTTAGGGCCATTCGCATCAGCCGTAACGTAAGGTAGGTTTACGTCAGTTTGAGTAGTAGAAGAAAGCTCGATTTTCGCCTTTTCTGCTGCTTCTTTAACACGCTGCATTGCTAGTGGATCAGTTTTAAGGTCGATACCTTGCTCTTTTTTGAACTCATCTACTAGGTAGTTAATCATGCGGTTATCGAAATCTTCACCACCAAGGTGAGTATCACCGTTAGTTGAAAGAACTTCGAAAGTTTTCTCACCTTCTACTTCATCAATTTCGATGATAGAGATATCGAATGTACCACCACCAAGGTCGTATACAGCGATAGTGCGATCACCACCTTGCTTGTCTAGACCGTAAGCTAGAGCAGCAGCAGTTGGTTCGTTGATGATCCGTTTAACATCTAGGCCTGCGATACGACCAGCATCTTTCGTTGCTTGACGCTGAGCATCGTTGAAGTAAGCAGGAACAGTAACAACTGCGCCAGTTACTTCTTCGCCTAGGAAGTCTTCAGCTGTTTTCTTCATTTTCTTAAGAACTTCAGCAGATACTTGAGGAGCAGCCATTTTTTGGCCTTGCGCTTCAACCCA
>NZ_JBFRSN010000063.1:0-4757 GCF_041473595.1 Vibrio sp. 10N.222.46.A1 | reverse complement strand
CCAGAATGCAGCTCTACCGATTCAGGCAAAGATTCTTTTCCTGGTGGTAGCTCTCGCGTATCAATTACCTTCACATGCGTATGAGGTTGATATTTTACGAGATGTTTAACGACAGAGAGCCCGGTAATACCGAGCCCCACAACCACTACATTTTGAATATTTTGCCAATGTTCCATTTAAACAAGATGCTCTTAATAGTTTTAAAGAGCCTCTCATTAAGAGGCTCAGATAGGATTAACGAACTTTCAGCGTTGCTAAGCCAACCAGTACTAATACCATTGAAATGATCCAAAAACGCACGATGACACGTGGCTCCGGCCAACCTTTCAGTTCATAGTGGTGGTGAATTGGTGCCATGCGGAAAATACGCTGACCGCGCAATTTGTAAGAGCCAACTTGCAGTATCACTGACAAGGTCTCCATTACAAACACACCGCCCATGATAACCAATACCAACTCTTGGCGAACTAACACAGCGATCACACCCAGAGCACCACCAAGCGCTAGCGAGCCAACATCGCCCATGAATACTTGTGCAGGATAAGTGTTGAACCATAGAAAACCAAGTCCAGCACCTACGATAGCAGTACATACCACAACCAGCTCGGAGGTGTATGGGATGTATGGAATGTGTAAGTATGACGCAAAGTTAACGTTACCGGTCGCCCAAGCAATTACAGCAAAACCAGCCGCAACCATAACCGTTGGCATAATGGCCAAGCCGTCTAGGCCGTCTGTTAGGTTTACCGCGTTACTGGTTCCCACAATAACAAAGTAAGTTAGTACGATATACAGTAAACCAAGTTGTGGCATCACATCTTTAAAGAAAGGAACAACCAATTGAGTTGCTGCAGTATCGTGCCCGTGAGCATACAGAGCAAACGCCACGACTAACGCAATTGCTGATTGCCAGAAGTACTTCCAGCGAGCGATCAAACCATCGGTGTTCTTACGAACGACTTTACGGTAGTCATCAACAAAGCCAACCGCGCCATAACCAGCAAGTACAACTAATACAGCCCAAACATAAGGATTCGAGAGATCAGCCCACATCAATACCGTAATAATGATCGCAGCAAGGATCATCACACCGCCCATGGTTGGCGTGCCACGTTTGCTGAAATGAGATTCAGGGCCGTCATTACGAACAACTTGGCCAATTTGTAGCATTTGCAGACGCTCAATTAAACGAGGTCCCATCCACAGTGACAGACATAACGCCGTCAAAATACTCGCGATTGCACGAAACGATAAGTATTCGAACAAACGGAAAAAAGAAAAGTGTGGCTGTAGTAGCTCTGCAAGCCAAATTATCATGAAAAGTTCTCCTTTAAAGCAGCGGCTATTTTACTCATTCCTGCACTATTCGCGCCTTTTACCAATAAGGTATGTGACACGCTTTCTGGCAAGCTTAGGTGCTGCTCTATGTGCGCGATCATCGCTTGATGCGTTGTAAAGTGGGTACCATTACAGACCTCACTAATCACCTTGGTATCATCACCGTAAGTAAGTACATGCTCAAAAGCGAATGGGGCAGCATATTCACCGACTTGACGGTGAAGTGCAAGGCTTTCATCGCCTAATTCAGCCATATTACCTAAAATTAACCAACGTTGACCTTTGAAGCTCGAGAGTAGCTTCGCTGCCGCCTTCATTGCTGGCACGCTGGCGTTGTAACTGTCATCTATGAGTTTGATATTCTGACTTAATTGTTGAACCTCAACTCGCCCTTTGACAGAGATCAGATTCGCTAAACCATTTTTCACCTCATCAAGCGAGGCTCCAAATTGGATACTCAACGCTGCAGCTGCTAATGCATTCGCTACGTTATGTTGACCGATGATACCAAGCTCAACAAATATGGACCCTTGAGGTGTCTGCATATCAAAGCACGCTTCACCTTGCTCATTGATGCGAATATTCTTGGCAAAATAATCCGCCTTGCTGTCGCTTTCTGAAAATGTTAGCACGCTTTTATCTGCAAGCACGTCATTCCAAAAGTCACCACCGTTGCTCTCTAGATTAACAATAGCAGTATCACCGGCAGCAAGCCCCTGAAAGATTTCACCTTTCGCTTGTTTCACACCATTGATAGACCCAAAGCCTTCTAAGTGCGCTGCAGCTACGTTATTAACTAACGCCACCTGTGGTTTCACAAGCTGCGTAGTATAGGCAATTTCACCAATGTGGTTCGCGCCCAGTTCTATCACGGCATAGTCGTCATTTGCTTCACTGCGCAGCAAGGTTAATGGCACTCCAATATCATTATTGAAGTTACCTGCGGTAAACAACACCTTGCCACGTTGCTGCAGAATGCTTGCCACCATCTCTTTAACCGTCGTTTTACCACAACTTCCTGTAATCGCCATGGTTGGCACGTCACACTGTTTGTGGATCCAAGCACTTAGCTGACCTAAAGCAAGTTTAGTGTCTTCAACAACCACCTGAGTAATATTTAGGTCAAGTTTTCGTTCGACTAACAACGCGCTCGCATTAGCTTCTACCGCTTGATGACAAAAGTCATGCGCATCAAAACGCTCGCCAACAAGAGCAACAAACAGTGCACCCTCTTCAACGGTTCGAGTGTCAGTAGAAACCGCATTAATAACACTATTGCTCGACTTGCCAGCCTCAATCAGCTGACCGCTCATCGCTGAACAAATCTGCTCGAGTGATACATCAATCATTATGAAATACCTAAAAGTTGTAGCGCGGACTCTCGATCTGAGTAATGGATCGTTTCGTCTTTCAATACTTGGTAATCCTCATGGCCTTTACCAGCCAAAAGAATAATGTCATTACTGCCTGCCTGTTCTAGGGCAAACTTAACCGCTTGATAGCGATCGTGCTCGACGAATGCAGATTCTGGTTCGCTTAAGCCAGCTAGCATGTCTTTAACAATCAGTGCAGGATCTTCGCTGCGAGGGTTGTCATCTGAAATAATAATTTTGTCGGCGAACTGCTCTGCCGTTACCGCCATCATTGGGCGCTTACCTGTGTCGCGATCGCCACCACAACCGAAGATAGCCCACAACTTTCCAGAGCAGTGTACACGCAATGCTGCCAATGCTTTTTCTAGAGCATCTGGCGTGTGCGCGTAATCGACAACGACTTTTGCTTTGCTCGGAACTTGAAACAGTTCCATACGACCAATAACAGGTTGAAGCTGAGACGCGGTGTCGACCAAGGTTTGCTTGTCGATGCCCAATGAAAGCAAAGTCGCGAAAGCAACCAGTACGTTTGATGCGTTGAACTGACCAATCAATGGAACCGAAAGATCACCTTGCCCCCAGCTACCATCGAAAGAGAGCTTAATCCCAGTTTCTGCATAGGCGACATCAGATGCCCACACCGACTGTTGGTAATCAGACAACGGAAGCAATGAAACAGCTATTGCATTGGACAAATCTGCCATCCACGCTTTGCCGACTTCATCATCCACATTGATCACTGCATGTTTGCATTTGTGTTGAGTAAACAGTCTTTTTTTAGCCAGTGCGTACTCTTCCATCGTGCCGTGGTAATCAAGGTGATCACGACTCAGGTTAGTGAACACACCAACCTCAAAATTCAACGCTTTTACTCGGCCTTGAACCAAACCATGAGAAGAGATTTCCATCGCGGTATAAACTGCACTTTCCTCAGCCAACTCGCTCAGTGTGCGTTGTATTTCAATCGCGCTGCCTGTGGTATTAGCCGCTGTTTTTAGGTTATCTAAGAAGCCATTACCCGTGGTGCCCATTACCGCCGAACGCTGGCCGACCAAATCAAGCCACTGAGCAATCAATTGGGTGATGGTGGTTTTGCCATTGGTGCCGGTCACACCAATCAACTTAGTCGCTTGAGAAGAATAAACTCGGCCAGCCAGTTCAGAGAGAATTGAATTTAGCTCAGATACATAAACAACAGGAACAGCATTTAACCACTCAACCAAACCATGAGCTTTGTCATCACTCGCTTGTGCAACGACAGCTTTCGCACCTTGAGCGACGGCTTTGTCGATAAAGCGACGACCATCAATGGCATGTCCAACAATGGCAACAAAAATATCGCCTTCCTTGATTGCACGGCTATCCAACTCCAATTGCTCAACAGCAATCGCATCTAGCTCAAGTGAACTAAAGTCCCCCCAAGGAGAAAGTAAAGATGACAGCGTGAGGCTATTACTCATATTGAATCCTGATTGGCTCTATTCTTGAAACTTGTTTTCATCAGCAGGGACATTGAGTATTTGCAGTGCACCCTTCATGATTTCAGAAAAAACGGGGGCAGCAACTGAACCACCATAGTAAAGGTCACCTTGCGGCTCATTGACTACGACAACCAGAGCTACTCTTGGATCGCTGACTGGAGCAAAACCCGACGTTATAGCAATATACTCATCACTATAGCCACCCGCAGCGGCTTTACGAGATGTACCCGTTTTTGCCGCAACTCGATAACCCGGAACAGCGGCTCTGGTTGCAGTTCCGCCCTTTTGAGTCACGCCTTCTAACATTTGCAATACCATCTCTGCATTTTCACGTTTGATGATCTGCTTTGAGAAGTCTTGGTCGTTGCTTTTAATGATATGAATCGGTTCATACATGCCTTTGTTGGCTAACGTTGCGTAAGCATGAGCCAACTGAAGCGGGGTCACAGATAAGCCATAACCAAAGGATAGCGTCGCGATTTCGAACTTGGACCAACGGCGACGGTTAGGAAAAATACCACTCGTTTCACCCACGAGATTTAGCCCAGACATTTCGCCTAAACCT
>NZ_JBFRSN010000062.1:0-4203 GCF_041473595.1 Vibrio sp. 10N.222.46.A1 | reverse complement strand
GATAAAAGCGATAGATTGTTGATTGAATTCTTCAGGATTTTCTACATTACATACATGCCCACAGTTGGCAATTTCTACCAACTCGCTCGACTCGTGCGCTTCGACCATTTCTTTAACGGGTTTGATGAACATGTAATCGCGCTCGCCCATCAAATACAAAGTCGGAATCGGCAACTCCCTGTCTTTAAAGTATTTCATCAATGGGTTCACATCAGCCGTGAGGATAAACCAGCGCTTGAACTCTTTTTGGCACAGCTTTTTCGCTTCGCGGATAAACAGGTGACGTGATTCTTTCTGACTTTTTTGCGGCATCACAACATAAGCAAAAAGGCTGTATAGCCACATATAAGGAATGATGTGCTTACTCAGGTTTCCTAATTTGATTAAGACTTGAGATCGAGTGTTGAGTTTAGTGACAGCACCACCAAGCACCATCGAACGTACTCTGCTTGCCGCCAGTTCGGCCACGTTACGAACGATAATTGTACCCAAAGACATACCCACAAAGTGTGCGGATCGGATTTTTAGATGATCTAACACTTTAAGAATATCGAGCGTTACTGATTTGAACGTATAACGGTTCGAAATCAGATCTTTAAGTATGTTGTCTGATTTACCGTGCCCTCTCAAGTCAATGAGAAGCAAGTTGAAATGCTGCTTATACGCTTTGATCTGCTTAAACCAAATGGAGGAACTGCCCCCTGCGCCATGCACAAACACAACCCACTCATCACTCGTAGGGTGAGTAAATGTTTTATGAAATAATAAACTCTCAGACATACCTATCGCTTAATTTATTTATGGAGCTAAGCCTCATCACAAGGCGATGACTAAGGATATCACGCAATTAAGAATTTTAAGTGATAATAGTGTCAAACCCAACACTAGTCATGTGAATACCTGACCACCTTTTCTACCTGACTAAAATGAGTTTGCAAGCTTTGTCTTTGGAAACGTGATGTGATCTGACCAGAAAAAAAAAGGCACTCTATCAGCAGAGCGCCTTCTTTTATTATGAACAGTTGTTATTCAACAACTGTATTTTAAAGCTAAGTCAACAAGTTAAAATGCAGAATGGTACATCGCAAGATATTCTTCTGCCGCATCTTCCCAACTAAAATCTTGTTGCATCGCGTAAAGTTGAACGCGCTTAATTTCAGATGGATTTTGAGCATAAAGTAGTAATGAGCGATGTAATACCGCTAGTAATGCTTGCGGTGTTGGTTCTTCAAAAGCAAAGCCTGTTGCTATCTCGGGATCCTGATCGTAATCATTCACACTGTCCTTTAAACCACCAACAGAGCGCACAATAGGCAAAGTGCCGTAAGCCATGCTGTAGATTTGGTTCAAGCCACAAGGCTCAAATTCAGAAGGCATCAAGAAAAAATCAGAGCCCGCTTCAACCAAATGCGCTAGTTCATTATTGTAGGCTTCTACGAATGAGAACTTGTCTGAATGAAGTGCTGATAACTCTTTCAATTGACTCGCCAAAACCGGGTCACCAGTACCGACAATCACGATCTGCAATTCGTTTTTCAAGAACTGCTCGATGATAGGCAGTAAGTAATGAACGCCTTTTTGGTTGGTCAGACGACAAACCATGCCATAAACCGCACAATCGGTAACGGGTAAACCAACATCTTGTTGCAGTTTTTGCTTACAAGCAGATTTTCCACGAGTCATGCTGTGTTTCGTTGCTTTGAATTTACGAGGAAGGAAAGCGTCTGTTTCCGGGTTCCAAGCTCCATAATCACAACCGTTGAGAATACCAAATAAGTCGGCCGAACGATGTTGGAACTCTGCTGCCATGCCATGGCTACCTAACTCCGTTTTCAGCTCTTCTGCATACGTTGGGCTTACTGCATTGACCTTATCGGCACACATCACCCCTGCTTTTAGCATGGTGACATGCGTGTCACTTACAGATGCTTCAGGCACATTGTAACTGTGCATCTCTGGCAGACATTGCAGTTCATCGTATGCGAACACCCCTTTGAAAACTGCATTGTGAATCGAGATAACACTGCGCGTATTTTCAAAGAATTCGTGTTGTTGATAACGTGATTTAAGCAAGAAAGGCACAAAGCCTGTGTGCCAGTCATTTGCATGAATGATATCAGGTTGGAACGCGAGCTTAGGAAGCATATCCAAACAAGCCGTACTGAAGAACGAAAAGCGCTCTCCGTTATCAGCATACGCTTGATTGTTCTCTGCGTACATTTCAGGACGGTCAAAATACTTGTCACATTCAATAGCGAAGATTTGAACACCTTCGACACTCAACTTTTTGACTTGATAAGCAGTATGAGGCCAATGATCGAGCTCGGTCGACAAAATCACTTCAGCTGAATCAATGTTTGGAATGTTTCTATAAGCAGGGATGGTCACTCGAACATCTTGTTCGAGTGTTTGTAACGCTTTTGGCAGTGCCTTGGCTACATCAGCCAAGCCACCACTTTTAATCAAGCCTTCAACTTCAGACGCTACAAAAAGTACCGAGAGAGTCTTAGTAACCAACTCGAGCTCCTTTGGAAATAACTACTACACCATCGTCAGAGACATGGTAATGCTTTTTATCTTCTTTCAGATTTACGCCAATCTGTGTTCCAGGTGCGATATCTGCATCTTTATCGACGATGACACGACGAAGTACGCAACCTTCACCCACTTTCACATCACCGAGTAAGATACTCTCACTAATATCACACGCTGATGCGATATTACTGCGGAAACCCAATACACACTTCTCAATGCGAGAGCCACGTACATAGCTGCCGTTACACACTAAGCTATCGATGATCTGAACACGGCCGTTTGCCGAATCAGTAAACGTAGCCGGCGGTAGTGGCGGATAGTATGTATGTAGTGGCCACTTGCGGTTGTATAGCGAGAATGGCGCATCTTTCTCAAGAAGATCCATATGAGCTTGCCAGTACGCGTCAATCGTACCTACATCGCGCCAATAAACTTCTTCTTTCTCACCAGTAATACGGTTAGTACTGAAGTCATAAACAAACACATCACCACGCGGAACCATGTTTGGAATGATGTCTTTTCCGAAATCATGTGTCGAGTCTTCTTTATCTGCATCTTCAACAAGTTCTGCGAACAACTCGTTAGCTTCAAATACGTAGTTACCCATAGACACAAGCGCAGACTCCGGGTCACCTGGAATTGGTTTCGGGTTAGCCGGTTTCTCTTCAAAACCAATCATACGTCCTTCAGCATCCACTTCGATAACGCCGAATTCAGATGCTTCAGCAAGCGGCATACGCAATGCAGAAACGGTTAAAGCCGCTTTCTTCTCTTTATGGAAATCAAGCATCTGCTTAATGTCCATTTTGTAAATATGATCTGATCCAAAAATACAAACTTGATCAGGTTCTTCCAACTGCATGAAGCGAAGGTTTTGATAAATAGCATCTGCAGTACCTTCATACCAACGCTTACCTGTACGCATTTGCGCAGGGATTGGGTCGATAAAACGGTCGGTTATACCACTGATATTCCAACCTTTTTTCATGTGATGGAACAGTGATTGTGACTTAAACTGTGTTAATACGTAGATCTTCATTAGATCAGCATTAACGAAGTTATTCAGAGCAAAATCAATTAAGCGGTAACTACCACCGAAAGGAACCGAGGGTTTGCTGCGAGATTCAGTTAAAGGTCTTAAGCGAGAGCCTTCACCACCAGCAAGAATCATTCCTAATACACCAGCCATTTTATTCTCCATATATTTATAGCTTGTCGATGTTAGTGCTCTAAGAGGTATCTTCCTCTGGGGGATGAGCACCAACACTTATTTCGGTACTTAACGAATATCCATCCACATGTAGTGAAAATATCCTAAGCCAAACGTTGTTAAGTGTGCACTATTGTTTGCACTTGGTTTTATATACGTTATCGACTTTCCGGTCGATTTCAATTTTTAATACGCCATTCTGTGTTATGTAAGCCGATTGCTTTCCTAAGACTTAAAGCAGCTCACATTACACTGTTTTTATGAAACATTAAGTTAACACTCGGAATACATCAGGTATACAACTAAAACCTGATCTGTGACTTACAATATTTTAATTAAGTTACAATCACGTTAAGGTTGCATAATTAAAGATTATTATCCATTTCATTTATTTCATGACCTGAATTTAACAAATAGACACAGGTAAGGCCGACGATCGAGAGACAGCATAATTAGTC
>NZ_JBFRSN010000061.1:0-7060 GCF_041473595.1 Vibrio sp. 10N.222.46.A1 | reverse complement strand
CGATGTAGTATTCAACGTCTGCATTTTTACGCAGTACGTTTAGTACATTAGTAAGGTCTTGTTGATTACCAACGCGCTCTAACTGTGCACCAAGTTGTGTGCTGTAAGCAGGGTTGATTTCAGCCGTTACTTTAGAAAGCTCAACAACAACGATGTTACCGTCTTGGTCTTTAGATTGTCCGAACACAGCTTGGCCGGCTTCTGGTTTCACTAGAGCGAATACAGATGCAGCTAATGGAGAATTACGGTCAATGGTTTCAAGTTCAGTAAACTCAAGGCTGTTATCCGCCAGTACCGCTTCATTACCTTGCTTGAGTTCGTTCACTAGAGAAACACCTAGCTCTACCGCTTGTTGCTCTGCTTTTACAGCAGACAATGCAGCTACAACTTGATCTTTCACTTCTGCTAAAGGAAGAACTGTTTCGTCGCGAGTCTCTTCTACACGTACAACAATAACGTGCTCAGGAGCCACTTCGATAACTTCAGAGTTCAAACCGTCTTCTTTCACTTCAGGGCTCAAGATAGCTTGCATTACTGCAGGCGTCATCAGAACTTCTGGAGCATCAGCTTGAGAGATGAAATCAGTCGTCGTGATCTTTGCGTTGATAGCTTCAGCAGAGTCGTCTAGAGAATCTGGGAATTCAAACGCTACTTTTTCAAGTTCAGTCTGTTGCTCGTAGAACTGATCAACTGCGTGTTGGTCTAGAAGCTCTGTCTTAATCTCTGCCGCTACTTCAGTGTAAGGCTGAGCTTGAGATGCTTTTAGTTCATCTAGCTTGATGATGTGGTAGCCAAAATCAGATTTAACTAGGCCAGTTGTATCGCCAATATTCACAAGAGCGAAAGCCGCGTCTTCGAATGCTGGGTCCATAACATCACGTTCAATCCAACCTAGGTCACCGCCAACGTCTGCACTACCGAAGTCGTCAGATTTCTCTTCTGCTAGCGTAGCAAAATCAGCGCCTGCATTTAGCTCGTCTAAGATAGACTGTGCTTTCGCTTCGTCATCACCTTGAACTAGGATGTGACTAACTTTGCGTTGCTCTTCAGTAGAGTACTTGTCTAGGTGCTCTTGGTAGTATTTCTGTGCTTCCTCATCGCTAACTTCAAGCTGCGATTTAAGAGCTTCAGCAGAAAGTTCGATGTAAGACACCTTGGCCTGCTCTGGACGAGTGTAAGCCGCAGGGTTCTCTTGGTAGTACAGTTCGATTTGCTCGTCAGTTAACTCGATATTTTTCGCTAGGTCAGCAACAGACAGTGTCACTGTACGAATGTCACGAGTTTGAGCAATAAGCTTGCTCTGAATATCAATTTCGCCTTGAAGAACAAATTCACTGCCTTGAAGTGCAGTAACAAGCTGGTTACGCATTAGGTCACGACGCATGTATTCAGCGAAGCTTTCTGCGCTGAAACCTGCACGACGTAATGCCGATTGGTAAACTTCTTGGTCAAATTGACCAGCCGTTTGGAACTGAGGCATTTCTAGAATCATGGTACGGATTTGAGAATCACTGATTCGTAGGCCTAGAGACTCTGCTTGCTGCTCAAGTAGAACATCGTTGATCATGCGATCAAGTACTGACTTACGGAAAGACTCAACGTATGTAGGGTCTGCAAGCATTTGAGCGAAGTAATCGCCAAGTTGAGATTGCATGCGATTACGTTCGTTTTGGTAAGCTTGTTCGAACTCACCACGAGCAATTTCTGTGTTGCCAACTTTAGCTGCTGCGTTGTTACCGCCACCGGTGATGTAGCTGCCTACACCTGCGAATACGAATGACAGGATAATCAACCCAAGGATAATTTTTACCGCGATGCTATTCACGCCTTCGCGTAATCGATCCATCATAATTTAAGTGCTCTCCGGATATGAAGCATTGGCTTCAAAATAAAAATCTATTCACGCGATATTATCAGAAAAAGAAATGCGCATCAGTAGGATGCGCATAATTTAAATAAGTTCAATGTGCTTTGCACATATACTGTTTAAAAATGAAACATCATTGTTCAAACAGTAAACGCATATTACTGCCTTCCCCTCACAAAACTCGAGGTTTCAGCAACAAAAATTAGTTACATGCGTCTTTAAGTGCTTTACCCGCTTTGAAGCCAGGTACTTTAGCTTCTGCGATTTGGATCTCTTCACCAGTTTTTGGGTTACGACCTGTACGAGCAGCACGAGTACGAACACTGAAAGTACCAAAGCCAACAAGTGCAACTTGGTCGCCTGATTGTAGCGTTGTGCCAACTGCTTCGATGAAAGCGTCTAGAGCGCGACCAGCTGAAGCTTTAGAGATGTCTGCGTTTTCTGCGATTGATTCTACTAGTTGTGTTTTATTCACTGTTTTTCCCCTATGTGTCATCTGTGACTACTTCTCGATGACTGTACGTTCCATTTTGGTTTTAATTTAGCCGCAAGCCTTATTACAAAAGGGCTGCCGCTTTAGTCGAATAACTTAGCGTCCAAAAAAAACGCTGACAAGCCTTTTCGGGTCTATCAGCGTAATTCTTTACTTATTTTTGCTATGCATCACTATTTTTTCACGTCGAACTCGACCCCTGACGGATCTCGTTCTAGTGCGACTTTCAGTACTTCATCAATCCATTGAACCGGAATCACCTTCAAGTCAGCGATTACGTTGTCTGGAATCTCTTCCAAATCACGTTCATTGTCTTTAGGAATCAAGACCGTTTTAATACCACCGCGGTGCGCTGCAAGCAGCTTTTCTTTCAAGCCACCGATAGGTAAAACTTCACCACGAAGGGTAATTTCACCGGTCATACCAACCTCTGCTTTTACAGGGTTACCCGTTAAGCTAGAGACCAATGCAGTACACATTGCGATACCCGCACTCGGGCCATCTTTTGGCGTTGCACCTTCCGGTACGTGAACATGAATGTCACGTTTCTCGTAGAAATCGGTGTTAATACCCAAATTTTCCGCACGAGAGCGAACCACTGTCATTGCCGCTTGAATCGACTCTTTCATCACATCGCCTAGTGAACCGGTTTGCGTTAGCTTACCTTTACCTGGCATTGATTCAGTTTCGATGGTCAGTAGATCGCCACCTACTTGCGTCCATGCTAAGCCAGTTACTTGGCCGATACGGTTGCTTTCATCCGCTTTACCGAAGTCATGACGTTGCACACCTAAGTACTCTTTCAGGTTATCAATGTTAACCGTTACAGATTTAAGGTCGCTGCCTAACAAGATATTCTTCACTGCTTTACGACAGATCTTAGAGATTTCACGCTCTAGGCTACGCACACCCGCTTCACGCGTGTAGTAACGAATGATGCCGATGATTGCAGAGTCTTCAATCTCAATCTCATGAGGCTTAAGACCGTTGCGTTGAACTTGCTTGTCCAATAGGTGGCTCTTGGCAATGTTCAGCTTTTCATCTTCTGTGTAACCCGACAGGCGAATCACTTCCATACGGTCCAATAGTGGGCCCGGAATATCCATCGAGTTAGACGTTGCAACAAACATCACATCAGATAAATCGTAATCGACTTCTAGGTAGTGATCGTTAAATGCGTTGTTTTGCTCAGGGTCTAGTACTTCTAGAAGCGCAGAAGATGGGTCGCCACGCATATCAGAAGACATCTTATCGATTTCATCTAATAGGAACAGTGGGTTCTTAACACCAACTTTAGACATCTTCTGGATTAATTTACCCGGAAGTGAACCGATGTACGTACGACGGTGACCACGAATCTCAGCTTCATCACGAACGCCGCCTAGCGCCATACGTGTGTACTTACGACCCGTTGCCGCGGCAATCGAACGGCCTAGTGAAGTTTTACCAACACCAGGAGGACCAACAAGACAAAGGATTGGACCTTTAAGTTTGTTGATACGGTTTTGTACTGCCAAGTATTCGAGAATACGTTCTTTAACACGTTCTAAGCCGTAGTGATCTTCGTTTAAGATCTCTTCCGCTTTCGCTAAATTCTTTTTAACTTTTGAACGCTTAGCCCAAGGAACGCCTACCATCCAATCAATGTAACTACGTACTACTGTTGCTTCAGCAGACATTGGCGACATCATTTTCAGTTTTTGCAGTTCTTGCTCAGTTTTTTCACGAGCTTCTTGAGGCATCTTAGAATCTTCGATCTTCTTCTTCAGAGTCTCGAATTCATCAGGCGCGTCGTCCATCTCGCCCAGTTCTTTCTGAATCGCTTTCATTTGCTCATTCAGATAGTACTCACGCTGAGACTTTTCCATCTGTTTCTTAACGCGGCCACGGATGCGTTTTTCAACTTGCAGGATATCAATTTCTGACTCCATTTGGCCCATCAAGAATTCCAGGCGTTCCGTCACATCTGAAATTTCTAGAACGTGCTGCTTATCTACCAGTTTAAGTGGCATGTGCGCAGCAATCGTATCAGCAAGGCGAGCAGCCTCATCAATACCGTTCAGCGAGGTTAGAACCTCTGGTGGAATCTTTTTGTTCAGCTTAATAAAGCCTTCGAATTGATTGATCGCACTGCGAACAACCACTTCTTGTTCTTTTTCGTCAAGTTCTGAGGTTACAACGTATTCGGCATCCGCTAAGAAAAACTCACTCTCTTTGAACTGGTGAATTTTTGCACGCTGCTGACCTTCGACAAGTACTTTTACGGTACCATCTGGCAGCTTTAGCAACTGAAGAATAGTAGCGACTGTACCTACGTTAAATAGGTCGTCGATTGAAGGCTCATCAGTGTCCGCTTCTTTCTGCGCTACAAGTAGTACTTGTTTGTTAGCTTCCATTGCCGATTCAAGGCAAGTAATCGATTTTTCACGACCAACAAACAATGGAATAACCATGTGTGGGTAAACCACTACATCACGTAGAGGTAGCACGGGGATTTCGATACGCTCGGAACGTTCCAAGTTCATATATTTCTCTCTTCCGCTTTAACTTATAAAGCAGTATATGGGGCTTAAACGACTGGATTCAATGGAAGAATAAAAAAAAGGAGGTAATTGCTTACCTCCTTTTTCAATTTGAGTGTGTAGTCTTAAAAAGACCTACTCTGCAACAGCTGCTTGGTTATCTGAGTTACTGTAAATCAATAGTGGTTCTGACTCACCATTAATTACCGACTCATCAATCACAACCTTGCTTACATCAGTTGAAGATGGCAGTTCGTACATAGTTTCTAGTAGAACACCTTCCAAGATAGAGCGTAGACCACGAGCACCCGTTTTACGGTTCATTGCTTTCTTCGCAATTGCGCGTAGGGCGTCTTCACGGAATTCTAACTCTGTATCCTCAAGTTCAAATAATGCAGCGTACTGTTTTGTCAGTGCATTCTTTGGCTCACAAAGGATTTGGATTAGCGCTTCTTCATCAAGCTCTGTCAGTGTTGTTGTAACAGGTAGACGACCAATGAATTCTGGAATCAAACCATACTTCACTAGATCTTCAGGTTCTACTTGAGTGAACAGTTCACCGATAGTTTTGGTTTCGTCTTTTGAACGCACTTCTGCGCCAAAGCCGATACCTGAACCTGTTTCTACACGTTGCTCAATCACTTTATCTAGGCCGGCAAACGCACCACCACAGATAAATAGGATCTTAGACGTGTCCACTTGCAAGAACTCTTGCTGTGGATGCTTACGACCACCTTGAGGTGGAACTGAAGCCACTGTACCTTCAACAAGTTTTAATAGAGCTTGCTGTACACCTTCACCAGACACGTCACGCGTGATCGATGGGTTTTCAGCTTTACGAGAAATCTTATCGATTTCATCGATGTAAACAATGCCGCGTTCCGCTTTCGCTACGTCGTAATCACATTTCTGAAGCAACTTCTGGATGATGTTTTCAACATCTTCGCCCACATAACCCGCTTCGGTTAGTGTTGTTGCATCTGCCATTGTGAAAGGAACGTCTAGGAAACGAGCCAGTGTTTCAGCCAGTAGGGTTTTACCACTACCAGTAGGACCGATAAGAAGAATGTTACTCTTACCTAGCTCTACGCCTTCAGCCGTCGTATCACCATTACGTAAACGCTTGTAGTGGTTATATACTGCAACTGCTAGCACTTTTTTCGCGTATTCTTGACCGATTACATAGTCGTCAAGATGCTCACGAATCTCACGCGGCGTTGGCAGCGATTCCGATTCTTTCTTTGGAAGAACATCTTTAATTTCTTCACGAATAATGTCGTTACAAAGATCGACACATTCATCACAAATGTAAACAGAAGGACCTGCGATTAACTTGCGAACTTCGTGCTGGCTTTTGCCACAGAAAGAGCAGTAAAGCAATTTACCGCTACCACCCTCTTTGCTTTTATCTGTCATTCGCTAACCTCTTAGCCTTTACTCTCTATGTTTGAGTGTATATCAATTTGAATCACTTTGCGTTAAACAATTGCCCTGCAATTATTGACCGCGGTGATTAAGAACTGAATCCACCAAACCGTATTCTACAGCCTGATCAGCAGACATGAAATTGTCACGATCTGTATCACGCTCAACAACCTCTAGAGGCTGACCTGTGTGCTCTGCCAATAGTTTGTTTAGCTTTTGCTTGATCGTTAGGATCTCTTGCGCGTGAATTTGAATATCAGACGCTTGGCCTTGGAAGCCGCCAAGTGGCTGGTGAATCATTACACGTGAGTTTGGAAGCACGTGACGCTTACCCGGAGTACCACCCGCTAGTAAGAATGCACCCATAGAGCAAGCTTGACCCATACATACTGTGCTCACGTTTGGCTTGATGAACTGCATTGTGTCATAGATAGACATGCCCGCTGTTACGCTACCGCCAGGTGAGTTGATGTAAAGATAGATATCTTTGTCTGGGTTTTCTGATTCCAAGAAAAGCAGTTGAGCCACGACAAGATTTGCCATGTGGTCTTCCACTTGACCTGTTAAGAAAATGATACGTTCTTTTAATAGACGAGAATAAATATCGTAAGAACGTTCACCACGGGAAGTCTGTTCAACCACCATAGGAACTAGTGCGTCCATAATCGATGGCATTGTATTTTTTTCTTGGTAGCTCATATTCTTATGTCCCTAAAATAAATGGCCCGAATGATTAAATCATACGGACCATTG
>NZ_JBFRSN010000060.1:0-2269 GCF_041473595.1 Vibrio sp. 10N.222.46.A1 | reverse complement strand
ATATATTATATACATGCGTTTTTACTGTACTTTCTGAAATAAATAGTTCACTTGATATCTCTAAATTTGTATCTCCTCTGATAACTCGTTTAAATATTTGAGCTTCTCTTTTTGTAAGGGTAGATAATATTACCTGTGACTTGAATGTTTGGGAGCGCGCATTGGATAAAATATGCGACATTAACTTCCTCGGTAACCATAGGTCGTCATCACAAACCGTTTTCAAGCAACGTGTAAGGTGTTCTACAGGAGCATCTTGATAGATTATGCCCTTTATATTAAACATGTTGAATAGTTGCATTACGGTAATACTCTGTCCGGTAATATCAGAGGGAACGTCATAGATTACCCATTTGTTGGACTCTACTTTTGATAAGGTGATGTAAACATCTTTGATGTCAGCTAAGAGTAAGTAACTAATGAGAATGACATCAAACGTCTTGCGATGATTCGAACGTTCAATGCCTGAAATACATTCGCGACTAAAACAAAAGTCACTGTATTTCTCTATTTCTCGTTGAATAAACTGGTTATTTATACCGTTATCGCCAATTAGGAGCATGTGCTTTAAATTATTTTTACTGTTATGCATACTTTACTCCGAAACTGACAAATCGTGTTGTGATTATATGATACTGGGTTTTATATAATTGCGTTGCATATCTCAGGATTTATATAATTACATATTTAAGGCTGCTGTGAAAGGAGGGGTTCTATAGAAATTTGTAATGTATCGTCATATATTCCTCCCGGTTTGTTCTCTGTTTCCCCAATTACAAAACTCAAAGGAATAGGTTGACCGATCGTAGCCGAAATACGCTGAATTTTTGCATCAAGTTGACCGAGGTTTACTCTATCGTTATCTAGGGAAAGTTCGTATGGAATATCCCATTTTGTCTCATCAGATTCATGACGTAGCATCCCTTGATGGGATGATTCCAATACGATGGTATACGCTGTATTACTTTGCACCCATAGGTTCGGTGCAGAACGAATAATCTTGTTTGAATATAATGTTCCTAGATCAAGGTCATAATGCTGTTGAGTTAACCCATAAAAGTGAACTTTTGCAGCTGGTGGCACGGTAACAGATACTGGGAGTGAGCTAGGGCTAATCTCTATTTGTTGGTTGTCTGAGGTATAAGAGGGCGACACTTCTAAAAGCCCCCGGTAGGTTCCTGACGCTAGCCACTGTTTGCTTGGGAAACGCATTTGTATGGTTGTCGAAGGTTGACTGTCGGTTAATGATACATGCCACTGATTGGCGATTGGCACACCCACTTGTCCACTCCACTCGAAGTTGAGTTTGTCTTGGTTTACCCCTTTTAACGTCCGACTAGTATCATTAAGTTGTAGAACCAAACTCAATTTACAGTCTTCGCCAATTATATTCGCATCGATCCTGTAAGTATTAATTGTTGCGTAATTACCAGTGTTGAAAACGTCGTATTGAGACTGGGATGAGACGGGTTGAATCGTCAATGCACTAGCTTCACATGCTAATACAGAGGATACAGAATTTATGGCGATGAGGAACCATCCTCCCCACCGAAGTTGTTTAATCCACATACACATCTCCTAGTCTGATCAAGTTGTCACTGCGCTCGCTGAGAGTAATGACGGCTGACTCTTGTCCTTTAGTGTCAAGAATCAGTTGATATTTCCCTGGCTTTAACCCAGATATCGCAAATATGCCACTCCGATTGGTAAAGAAGTCAATCGGTAACTGTTTAGCTTCACCAAGGTAATGTGCTACACCAGCGACAAGTGAAATTGGATTGTTATTTTGACGGTCGTATAGCTTACCAATCACGGTTAAGACAGCATCGGAACCAATTTGTAGTTGGAAGCCCCGCTTGTAATCAGGCTTAACCCAAAAAGCACCATCCCCCAAATCATATCCCGGTGGTAAGTTATCGACCTCATAACCGATGACTTGGCTATTATAAGCAACAAGATCAGGGACCATGGCACTGGCATCTCCGTTAAGGTAAACGCGTGCGTACTCTCCATCTTTTGTTGGGTCTAATGCCACGTCATTCTCTGCGAGGCTTTCGTGCTTGCTGACAATAGCGAATGCTTCTCGGACTGGTCTGCCGATCGTTACCGATGAACCTGCAAACGCAAGTGCACTGCTGATGGTCACGTCGGTACTGTGGTTTCTTGTGTCACCACTAATGTCGTCAAGTCGCGAGGCATGGGTGGCACTCAATTCGTAACGGTTTGCTGTATAGTTAATACCAGCGTCCATATCGGCGTCCGTTTCTTC
>NZ_JBFRSN010000059.1:0-8563 GCF_041473595.1 Vibrio sp. 10N.222.46.A1 | reverse complement strand
AAGTCAACAAATGCATCTTCAGAGCCAGCAATATGTTCAGCCATCGCAACACAAGCATCGTTACCTGATTGAATAATGATACCGCGGTTCAGCTCTTCAACTTTAACGGTTGTACCCACTTCAATGAACATCTTAGATGAATCAGGGAAGTTTTTAGCCCAAGCATTTTCACTGATAACAACATCGTCGTTTAGGTTGATGTTGCCGCGCTCTAGCTCTTGGCCGACTACGTAGCTCGTCATCATCTTGGTTAAACTTGCTGGAGAAAGTTGAGTGTTCATCTCTTTCTCTGCGAGTACTTTGCCTGAATGGTAATCCATCAGAACAAATCCCTTAGCAGCGATTTGAGGAGCGTCAGGAACAATAATAGGAGCGGCGAATGACGATGTTGCTATCGTTGCAGAAAGTGCAACTGAAGTAGCAAAAATCGATTTAACAAGTTTATTAGATTTAATCATTTTGAATGCAATTATTAGGTGAACTATTCATATATTAACAGAATCACTCTGTCACACCAGAGCGCTGATTACCAGAAGTAACTGTTAGATAAATTAGCGAGTTAGCGTGTGTTTTTTTATATAAGCTGACGGGTAACCCATTAGCTTAACTTGTTCTAATTTTTCTTGAGTCAGAGCATAGTCATGAAATGGGCCAAGCATCAGGCGGTAGTTATCATCATTTGGCTGCAAGAACGTTGCTACAGCTAACTTTTCGCCTAGATCTTTGGCTAACTTCTCGGTTCTATCTTCATGTGGGGAAGTGGCTACTTGAATAATAAATTGAGGTAAAGCCGCCTTTTTATTTGCGTCGGTTGGCATAGCCAAAGTGATGACTTCTATCTCAATATTTGCCGTGCCTGTTCTCAATACATCGAGTTTGTATGCCGCGGCATAACTAAGGTCAATGATTCGCCCTTCATGAAATGGGCCTCGGTCATTGATGCGCACAATCGTCGTTTTGTCATTGTCGGTATTCGTCACTTTTACATAGCTCGGAATCGGCAATGTTTTGTGTGCCGCAGACATCGAATACATGTCGTAGATCTCGCCATTCGACGTTAAATGACCATGAAATTTCTTACCGTACCAAGAGGCTTTGCCTTTCTCAGTAAACCCTTCTGTCTTCTTTACGATCTTGTAGTCTTCGCCACGCAAAGTGTAATCCGTGTTACCACCTAAACTATAAGGTTCATACTGAGGGTGAGCATCCTCGAGATGCTCTACTGAGATCGGTGCGTCTGGTGCAATGTCTGAATCTATATCGTAGCGTCCTGTTGGTTCTGTCGAAGAACAACCGTTTATAACAACGGCTAGGCTCACTATAGATACTAGTTTTTTTATTGGCAGCTCATTAACCAAAGATGTTTTTATAGGAGTTACTTTAACAGACATCAATTAGGTCGCCTTTGAGAATGCTTTTCTGTGTGTATGGATTGACATTAAAATACCGAAACCGGCCATAAGGGTAACCATAGAGGTACCGCCATAGCTGACCAGAGGTAGAGGGACACCCACCACAGGTAGAATGCCGCTTACCATACCAATGTTTACGAAAATATAGACGAAGAAACTCAGTACGATACTGCCGCCCATCATTCGACCAAATGCTGTTTGAGCTTGGCTTGCAAGCACTAAGCCACGGCCAATAATGAACAGGTAGATAGCGAGCAAAAACAAAATACCAATCATGCCCCACTCTTCGGCGATGACCGCAAAAATAAAGTCGGTATGGCGCTCTGGAATGAACTCTAGTTGAGATTGGGTACCTTGCAGCCAACCTTTTCCTGATATACCACCTGAGCCAATTGCAATCTTACTTTGGATGATGTGATAGCCCGCGCCTAATGGATCTGATTCAGGGTCAAAAAGGGTTCTTACACGAACTTTTTGATATTCACGCATCAAGAAGAACCATAAGATTGGAATAAACCCACCCAGTGCAATCGCGGCACTGGCAATGATCTTCCAACTAATACCTGCCAGGAATATCACGAAGATACCGGATGCTGCGATGAGTATCGATGTGCCTAAATCGGGCTGTTTAGCGATAAGGATTGTCGGTACAAACACCATCACTAATGAGATAGCTAAAGTTTGGAAAGTGGGTGGCAGCGAGCGCTTACCAATAAATCGAGCCAGCATCAAAGGTACTGCAAGCTTCAATAGTTCAGAGGGTTGGAATCGAATAAAGCCGAAGTTTAACCAGCGCTGTGCACCTTTAGAGGCCTCGCCAAAGAACAACACTCCGAGTAGTAGAATAACGCCGCCCGCAAACAGTAGTGGAGCCAAGGTCTCATAAGTACGAGGCGAGATTTGCGCTAAAAAGATCATCACACCTAAAGACAGCACCATACGCATCGCTTGGCGATCCATCATCGCAAGGCTCTGTCCGCTTGCGCTGTACATAATCAATAGGGCAAAGCCCATTAAAACCAGAATGCCAAGCAATAGCGGCAGGTCGATATGCAGCCGTTCAAATAGGGCTCTATTTCGTCCAGTTGAAGGATCAAGTTTCATTATTTTATTGGCTCACTTTCATAATCTTCTGCAAGAATAATATGGTCTAAAATTCTTCTTACAACTGGGCCACCATTTGATGAACCACCACCGGCATTCTCCAAAACGATAGTTACGACCGCTTCAGGATTTTCAAAAGGCGCATAACCGGTGAAGAGGGCATGATCGCGTAAATGTTCTGCGATTTCATCTGCGTTGTATTCTTCATCTTCTTTTAGACCGAAGACTTGTGCAGTACCTGATTTACCAGCAGTTTGATAAGACATTTTTTGGAATGAGCGTCTTGCTGTGCCTTTCTTTCCGTGGTTTACCAATCTCATGCCTTCTTGCGCGATATCCCAGTATCTCTGCTTAACACCAGTTACCGGAGGGTACGTTTCGATTTCAGATATCGTTTGTTCATCGAACGGTTGACCGTTCTCAATTGTCGCGCGTAGTAAATGGGGAGCGGTTACCTCTCCTTCATTGACCAATACTGAAGTCGCTTTTGCAATCTGCATTGGTGTTGCTGTCCAGTAGCCCTGGCCAATACCGACAGGGATGGTGTCACCTTGATACCAAGGTACACGGTGTCTGGCCATTTTCCATTCGCGAGTGGGCATATTCGCTTTGCTTTCTTCGTAAATGTCGATGCCAGTGTAATCACCAAAACCGAATAACATCATCCATTTAGATAAGCGATCGATGCCTAAATCAAATGAAATTTGGTAGAAGAAGGTATCAACCGATTCTTCAATGGCTTTCTCTATGTCAACGACACCGTGTCCCCAACGTAACCAGTCGCGGAACGGCTTCGTTTTTGAGTTTGGAATCTTCCAATAGCCCGGGTCATTACGCGTCGTGTTCGGAGTAATTACGCCTTCTTGCAGAGCTGCGACGGCAATGAAGGGTTTGATCGTCGATGCTGGCGGATAAATTCCTAGCGTTGCACGGTTAACTAAAGGTCGGTCTTTGTCTTGAAGCAGGGCATTATAACCTTTCGAGGAAATACCATGCACAAAGGCATTTGGGTCGTAGCTTGGGCTGGAAACCATGGCTAATACGCCATTGTCTTTCGGGTCGAGAACCACGGCTGAACCACGACGTCCATCAAGCAGTTTATGCACGTATAGCTGAAGTTTGATATCCAAGTTGAGCACGATATCTTTCCCCGGAGCCGAAGGTACAAATTTAAGAGTGCGGATCACTCGTCCACGGCTGTTTACTTCGACTTCTTGATAGCCAGCGGTGCCGTGTAGCATGTCTTCGTAATAGCGCTCAATGCCGAGTTTACCGATATCGCGGGTGGCTTGGTAATTGGCGTCTTTCTCTTCACGAACCAAGCGCTGCATATCACGGTCGTTGATGCGAGATACGTAGCCAATCACGTGAGTTAACACATCACCATAAGGGTAGAAACGTTTTAGCGTCCCTGTCACTTCAACGCCTGGGAACTTATGTTGATTTACAGAAAAGACCGCCACTTGTTCTTCGGTAAGCTGATTAAGAATAGGTACTGATTTGAAGCGACGTGAATTACGACGATCACGATTAAAACGTTCGATACGCTCCGGTGGTATGTCGATTAACGCTTGTAAACGAACAAGCGTATCTTCCATGTTTTTGACTTTTTCTGGGGTGATCTCCAGATTAAAAACAGGCCGGTTTTCTGCAAGAAGTACACCGTTGCGGTCGTAAATTAAACCACGATTGGGTGCGATTGGAACGACCTTGATGCGGTTGTCGTTGGAGCGGGTTTTATAGTCCTGATATTGATTAACTTGGATGTTGTAAAGGTTCACAACCAGCAAGCTCATCATCACTATAATCCCTGCAAACGCAACAAAAGCACGACTAGTAAATAGTCGTGCTTCTGCTTTGTAATCACGAATTTGGCTACGTTTACGTAACATTAACGCTTATTCTCGATGATAAGGGTGGTTAGCAGTGACGCTCCAAGCTCGATATAAGCTTTCAGCCATGATAACGCGTACTAATGGGTGAGGGAGAGTAAGTGCTGATAGAGACCAGCTTTGGTCTGCTGCCGCTTTACATGCTGGTGCTAATCCTTCGGGCCCGCCAATAAGGATAGAAACGTCACGGCCATCCAGCTTCCAACTTTCCAATTGCTCTGCGAGTTGAGGCGTATCCCACTTTTTACCTGGGATATCGAGTGTGACAATGCGGTTACCTTTTGGAACTGCAGCTAACATTGCTTCGCCTTCTTTTTGAAGAATACGTGCAATATCGGCATTTTTCCCGCGTTTTCCCGCAGTGATTTCAATGAGTTCTAATGGCATATCATGAGGGAAGCGGCGTTTATATTCTTTAAAGCCTTCTTCAACCCACTTTGGCATTTTTGTACCAACTGCGATTAACTGGATCTTCAAAGCTTAGCCCCAAAGTTTTTCTAGTTGGTACAGCTCACGATGCTCTTCTTGCATAACGTGAAGCATGCTTGTGCCCATGTCTAGAACAACCCATTCACCTTCTTTTTGGCCGTCCATGCCAAGGGGATTCATGCCAGCCTTGCGCACTTCATCAGCAACGTGCTGTGCAATAGAGGCAACATGGCGCTTAGATGTACCAGTACAAACAATCATGTAGTCAGTAACACTTGATTTGCCTTCTACATCGATAGTCACAATCGATTCTGCTTTCATGTCGTCGGCTTTGTCTGCAAGAAAATCTTTTAGTTCTTCACGTAACACGGGGTGTTCCTTTAATCTGAGTTTAGCTTTTTAGGGTCTGTTGACCCTAGAATATACCACGCTTTTATGCGTGAAATGGGATTGAAGCTGAAGGGATACAAAACTCTACGCTTAACTGATGAATTAGTGGCCAAGGCGACTGTTCATATTGTGTTTTTGTCATCAATTCTACTTGAGTGAGTAGCGCAAACAGGGAGTGTAATTGAGATATCGAAACTCTTGTTAGCGCGGCGTTATAAAGAGGTTTTTTGGATTGCCAGATACGGTGCTTTTCAAATACCTGCGCGATTGGCATCTGCTTCATTTGTTGCTGCATTTGTAATAGCAGAGCAAGCTCACGTTGTATGCTGCGCAATAAGATAACGGGTTCGACACCTTCGGCTTCTAACTGACGCAGGATTCGCTGTGCACGGTTGCCTTTGCCTGCTAATAACGCATCACTCCAATGGAATGGCGTAAAATGGTTGTGTCGACTCAGCGATTCTTCTAAACGTACTAATGTGAGCTTTCCATCTGGGTATTGGAGAGCCAGTTTTTCTAGGCTTTGGGTGAGCGCAAATAGATTACCCTCATGCCATTGCGCCAACATTTGTATCGCTTCAGGATCCGGAGATAAGCCGATCTGACGACAGCGTGTTTGGACAAACTGAGGTAAGCGGCTAACGTCTGGGGTTAGGCAGCTGATCCAGTGGCCTTGATTCGAGAGTGCTTTAAACCACTTAGCGCTTTCTTGAGCCTTAGTGAGCTTGGTGCCCACCAAGATCAACAAGATGTCGCTATGAATATGCTCTGAAAGTGCGAGCAGCTCTTTTGCTATTGCGGCATTGACCCCGGACTCTGGCAATTCAAGTTCGATGAGCTGACGACTAGAGAATAGGCTCAATGCTTGAGTGCAGTCGTAGACTTGATTCCAGTCGAGACTGCTATCAATAGCAAAGCGGTGGCGTTCTTCAAAGCCTTGCTCTTTGGCTGTCTTTTGAATCGCTTCACGGCTTTCCTGCAGCAGTAAAGGTTCGTTACCAAAAATTAGGTAAACGTTACTTAACTGCTTAGCAAGTTGCTCAGATAAACGATCAGCAAAAATACGCATTAAATAAACCTATTGCTCAACCGTTACGCTAGGCTCAGCATCAGGTACTGCACTTGCGTCGATCTCAACGTCGTCAATTTCGATGTTCTTGATGTTGTATTGTTTCTCAAGCTCTTTCACTTGAACGTTCTCTAGAGCTTGTAGATCCATACTGTCGGCTGCAATATTTGCTTTCAATCGAGCCATTTGACGAAGGATTTGGCTTGTTGCCAACTTGCGCATCTCATCTTCAATCATGTCACGTTCAACCGATTTTGCGAGCGCTGTTAGTGGGTTATCTAAATAGCTTCGAGTTACGCTAGTTGAGAAGGTTTTGTCGCCTAGCTCTGGTATCGTCACACGATATGAAGCATTAAGCGTCAGTTCTTTTTCTGCCGCTAGAGTGTTTTGGTAAAGAGACAGGGTACGCTCACCGACGCCTTCGCTAATGATGTGAAGGTTAGGTGTGTTCTCAGCAGGTGGCACGATTTCCACATTATTCATACGCAACTGGCTTCTCATCATGCGTGTAAACGTACTGTATTGGTCGTAACTGGTCACAGAGATCTTGTTGAGCTCTTCTGGCACAGAGTAATCACCGCGCAGGTGAAAACCACAGGCGCTCAGTAGGCTAACGGTTAGAACAACAATAGTAACTTTCAATGAAGATAGTGAATTCAGGCGCATTATTTGATGGCTCTCATGAAGGTAGAATACTTATTAAAAGGCTTTAGTTCGCTTGAGTTGTTAGGCTCAAGTCTAAAGCGTTTAAATAAGTAGACAGGGCTATTAGTTACCCTGTCTACAGACTGCTTTTGATGAATTAAGTTCGTTAATTCTTCAGTAATTGCACTGTGCTAACGAAATTAGTTAGCAACGATGTTTAGAAGCTTACCAGGTACGAAGATAACTTTACGGATAGTTAACCCATCTAGGAACTTCTTAGCGTTCTCATCATTTAGACCAAGCTCACGAACTTGCTCTTCTGTCGCGTCAGCAGCAACCGTTAGTTTTGCTCGTAGCTTACCGTTGATCATTACAACGATAGTCTTCTCGTCTTCAACTAGCGCTTTCTCATCGAAAGTTGGCCATGTTGCTGAGTCTACGTTTGATTCACCCAATGCAATCCACATTTCGTAAGAGATGTGTGGCGTCATAGGGTAAAGCATACGTACAACTGCTTTTAGTGCTTCATCAAGAATTGCACGATCTTGTACAGACTCTTGAGGCGCTTTCGCTAGCTTGTTCATCAGCTCCATGATTGCAGCGATTGCTGTGTTGAACGTTTGGCGACGGCCGATATCGTCCGTTACTTTCGCGATAGTTTTGTGGATATCACGACGAAGTGCTTTCTGGCCACCAGATAGAGCAGAAGCATCCACAGTTTCAGCTGCACCTTTAGAAGAGTGAGCGTGAACCAGTTTCCAAACACGCTTAAGGAAACGGTTTGCCCCTTCAACGCCAGACTCTTGCCACTCAAGCGTCATGTCTGCAGGCGATGCAAACATCATGAATAGGCGTACTGTATCAGCGCCGTACTTGTCTACCATCTCTTGTGGGTCGATACCGTTGTTCTTAGACTTAGACATTTTGATCATGCCTGAGTGCTCAACGTTGCGGCCTTGGTTGTCGACAGCTTTTTCAATGCGGCCTTTCGCGTCACGGTCGATAGTCACGTCAGTTGGAGCAATCCACTCTTTAGTGCCTTTCTCGTTGGTGTGGTAGAACGCGTCAGCTAGAACCATACCTTGACATAGAAGTTGCTTGAATGGTTCGTCAGATGTCACGTAACCCGCATCACGTAGAAGCTTGTGGAAGAAACGAGAGTAAAGCAGGTGCATACAAGCGTGCTCAATACCACCAACGTATTGGTCAACTGGCAGCCAGTAGTTAGCTTTCTCTGGATCTAGAATGTCATCAGCTTGTGGTGAACAGTAACGTGCGTAGTACCATGATGATTCCATGAACGTATCGAACGTATCAGTTTCACGTAGCGCAGGTTCGCCATTGAATGTTGTTTCAGCCCAAGATTTGTCAGCTTTGATTGGGCTAGTAACGCCATCCATTACCACGTCTTCTGGAAGAATGACTGGCAGTTGGTCTGCAGGTACTGGGTGAACTTCACCGTCTTCAGTGGTTACCATTGGGATTGGAGCACCCCAGTAACGTTGACGAGAAACGCCCCAGTCACGTAGACGGAAGTTTACTGTTTTCTTACCTTTGCCTTCAGCTTCAAGCTTCGCAGCGATTGCATCGAATGCTTCTTGGAATGCAAGACCATCGAATCC
>NZ_JBFRSN010000058.1:0-14109 GCF_041473595.1 Vibrio sp. 10N.222.46.A1 | reverse complement strand
TTATTAATATAGTTGATATTTTTAGTTTATTCTCCTTAGATCGTTTTACTTTATTTAACGCTTCTTTCGAAAATTCAAAGATAGAGGGAACATAATGGATAAGTCCGAGCTAATATTAAAGACCACTAAGGAATTAAAAGACATAGCTGAATCAGGGGCTAATAAAATTGCATTGGCCATGCAAGAAGCAAAAAAAGCTAATTACATAATTTAATCATTAAGGTCGCCTATATCACCGTAGTGACCGATAAATAATTAGTGGTGGTAATTATTTCCTATTGTTAGTATCGGGTTTATTCTTTTTAAAACATTTAATGACTTAACGCTCAATAGCGACCGAGGGATTCATGAAAAAGACTAAAAGAAATTTAACTCTCGCTTCTATTGTGATCGTAATTATAATTATGCACAGCCAAAGAAATACGAAACCAAATTTTACTTTCCCGGAGTGCGAAGAAGAAAGAAGCGTTAATTCCAATGTCACCTTTTATATTGATAATCAGATTGGTAACAAGGAAGAGTTAAAAGGCAGATTGCAAGAAGCGGTAAAGATGTCTAATACGATACTGTCTAACTCATGCATCCCTATAACTCGTGTGTTCAAGGATAGCCATTCTGTATCAATATCTCATGACAGTATGTCTATCTCCTCTGTGCATTCAGACCTAAAACAAGCAATCAGTTCTTCGAAGGTAAACTCGTTTTTAGACGCTCCAAAAGAGCAGTACGTTTTGGTTTTAAGTGATAATCATCCATTGGTCATCGAAGAGGAGATTAATGGGATGACAATGGTTAACTTGAACGACAGCTTTGTACTGCTTGCGGAGGACTTCCCGATTACCGTGCTAGAACATGAGCTAGGACATTTAGGGTGGGCAATGCATGAACGGCCTAACTCTGAAAGTGGAGACTTTTGGATCATGGAACAGGTCTTTGCTGCAAATAGAAGTAAAGTAAAACCTTATTCTGGAGCTTTTCATTGTTCTAACTACGGGACAGTCATGAGTTATTCTGAAAAGGTTGTCCCTGCTTATTCAAGCCCTCTGATCAGCAACAACGGTGAACCATGTGGTAATGAAGAGTACGCGGACAATGCCAGAGTTATGCGCGAGTATGCGAAAACTTTGCAGTGAAGTGTCCACCTCTTCATCGTTAGAGCAGAGGTTGTTGAATGCTCCCCTAGTAAATGCACTGTATCAATATATTTTTTGTTCTGTAGTGGCTAAGTGAATTTGACCACTATTAGGGGTTTTGCTGTACCTAAAGGGCTCTTCTCCGCTTAGATGAGCTTGATTTCTGGGTAAATGGTAGAGTGAGTTTCTAGGATTGAGGTTTGTCTAATCTTCAATTTAAAGTAATCAGTATCCCTTACTCCTCGGGCTCGCCGTCTAAGAAGACCTATCGATACATTCCCTGCTTCCACTCGGGCATTCGTCAGCTTATATTTTGCATAATTGCAGATCCCAACTCTTCTCTCCCAAAGCGCGTCTGCGAAGTTGATGAGAGATAAGATCCTCGTCTTTTTAGCAAGCTGGCACCACGCATCAAGAGCTGCGATCATCAGGTCAAAATTACGTTCATCCCATAAGGCTTGAAGCTGCTCTTTGAGCATATAAATCGTACAAAGAGTCTTATTGCTTTCAAGTAAATCATCTAGCCTATCTGACTGCTTATCGCTTAATTTCGGCGCATTTTTGAGGAGTAAAAATAGCGTCCCTTTAAGCATTTTCTTCTCGTCATGTGTTCCTTTCCTAAACGCTTTATTACGCTCTTTCCTTATCAGAAGAGAGTAGTTCTGCATAACGTGAAACCGGTCAAAAACGATGTCTGCATTCGGAAGAGCGTTTCTCACTGCTGATTGGTAAGATTGCCCCATATCCATTGATACCGCTTGGATGCCGTCTCTCGTTTGCGGTGATAATTGTTCAAAAAAGTTGATGAGTACGTTTGAAGTCCGCCCATGGTCAACCCAAATAAGTTGTCCTGAAACGAGATCATAAACGACGGTCATATAGTCATGGCCTTTAGCCCTGGCGACTTCATCAACGCCAATATGAACAAGGTTGGTCAACCTCTTAGGCTCTAAAGCGGGCAAGGTAGATAACAGAAATGCTTTATCGATATTTTTCACGGTTTCCCAGCGTATGTCTAAATGCTTAGACACTGCGTGGATGCTCATATAGCTGCATAGTCCACTAATAAAGTGACAGAATCTCTTGGTATAACGACTCCCCTTATCAACAAAATCAGTCGCTTCAACCAACCTTCGGCCGAGCCTATCTCTTGTCTGAGCCAATTCAATTTCTATAACGCAAGGGCGACCACTGACAGGTAAATCCGACAGGCGACGGTGAACATAGTGGTCGACTGTGCGCGGTGCTCCAGTCTCAGGGTCAACAACTTTACAGCGTCTATCTCGCTTGCATTTGACGAGTACTGAATGAGAGCTTTCTTCGAGCGTTACAGACTGTACGGATTGGCCTTTAAAGTTAAATAGAGCGGAAGATAATAACGACAAACTACAATACTGAGATATAAGGTGGGAAGCGATTATAAATCAATGTGTTACCGGTTTTATTGTTAATTTATAGACTCATCTAAGCGGAGAAGAGCCCCTAAAGTAATCCGTTAAATGCTAATTTAACAATACATATAACACGGAATTGTCCAGAGGCTTCATAGATCTGAAGCTTTACTCTTGGCACTTTCTTCAAAAAGTGCCAACTAGCTCAGATCTACCCGTGCGACGTGAAGTCGTATGAAGCGTTGTTCACCACGAAAGCGTGAACCATCTGTATCACCAGATGACCCTATGGCTCTGAATAAAGTAGCGAGCCAGACAATGTAACGAAGTCAAGTAACTACTTGGCGGGAAGTAAATCGTGAGAAGAACTTCCTCCTGACAACCACAAATCGGGTGAGTGCTAGGGAGTCAGTATGATGAACATATGTGAATCCATTTAGTGCGACATGAAGTCGTATGAATCGTTGTTCGCCACGAAAAGAGCGAACCATTTGTATCACCAAATGACCCTACGGCTCTGAATAAAGAAGCGAGCCTGACAATGTAACAAAGTCTATCTGATGGACGGGAACTGAATCGCGAGAGGAAGCTCCTCCTGATAACCACATAAATCGGGTAAGTGCTAGGGAGTCAGTATGATGAACAGAAGTGAATCCACGTCAGATGCGTAATTTCACAAGCAGCGGAAGTGGTTTAGACGCTGTAGCTAAATAAGCAACGAGAGTAGGAAAGAAGTTTGTGTGTATTCTTTCGTGATCGAAATGCTCTCCGCATTATAGTGGGCATCTACCCTGACATTACGGAACATGGTAAGCCTGTATCACTCCCTCTGGGAAAGCCTATGTGGCCGATAGTGATGCAGGTAAAGGAGGTTGGAGAAAGCGAAAGCTGGATTGTAATGATGCAGATACAGGCACATGCCTGATCACGAAAGTGAGCCCACTTCCAACTGGTCTCCCGTTGCGAGAGAGTTTGAAGAACTTTATTAAGGAAGAAAAGCAAATGATGATTTCGAACGAGATTAGTGCATCTTCTGACAGTGCACAATGGCAATCCATTAACTGGAAGGCTGTGGAGGCGCATGTCTTAAAGCTCCAAATGCGTATCGCAAAGGCAACTAGAGAAGGTAATCACGGTAAAGCAAAAGCCTTACAGTGGATACTAACCCATTCTCGTTCAGCAAAACTTCTTGCTGTTAAGCGAGTATCTCAAAACAAAGGTAGTAAAACGCCTGGAATAGATGGCGTGCTCTGGAATACAGATGCACGTCGCATGAATGCAGTGAATCAATTGAGTCGAAAAGCTTATCAAGCTAAACCACTCAAGCGTATCTACATCCCTAAAAAGAACGGTAAGCTTCGACCACTTGGTATTCCTTGTATGGCAGATAGAGCGCAACAAGCGCTCCACCTCCTTGCTTTGGAGCCTATCTCGGAAACAATTTCAGACCCAAATAGTTACGGCTTCAGACCAAACCGAAGCACTACTGATGCAATAGCGCAGTCTTTCTTATGCTTGGCTCAAAAGAAGGCAGCTAAATGGGTTCTTGAAGGAGATATTAAATCCTGTTTTGATAAAATCGGGCACCAATGGCTTCTTGATAACATCGCTGTAGACAAGCGTATGTTGGAACAATGGTTGAAGTCTGGTTTTGTAGATAAAGGGTTGTTTTATCGTACGGAAGAAGGCACGCCACAAGGTGGCATAATTTCTCCAACATTAATGCTAATCACTCTCGCAGGGCTTGAACAACAAATAAAGTCCTTGGCTCTTAAGAAGAAAGCAAGAGCCAACTTTATTGGATACGCTGATGATTTTGTTGTCACTTGTACATCAAAGGATGTATTAGAGAACGACATAAAGCCATTGATTACTGAATTTCTACTAGAAAGAGGTCTAACACTTTCCGATGAAAAAACACGCACAACTCATATTGATGATGGATTCGATTTTCTAGGGTTTAACCACAGAAAATACAAAGGAAAGCTACTCATAAAACCGAGTAAAACCAATGTACTGTCATTCTTAAGTAACTTGCGTAGACTCATCAAAACTCACGCAACGATCCCCGTAAATAACCTTATCAAAATGATAAACCCCAAAATGCGGGGATGGGCGAATTACTATCGCCACTGTGTTGCTAAACGAGTTTTCGGATACGTTGGACACCAACTATTCCAAGCATTATGGCTCTGGGCTATTAGGCGTCACCCAACTAAATCAAAAAGTTGGGTCACCCATAAGTACTTCATCAACCGAAAAGGCCAATGGCAATTTCACGGTTGGCAGAAGATAATGAATATGGATTGTCAGTTCAATCTATTTCAAATAGCCAAAGTATCAATAGAAAGACATGTGAAAATCCGAAGTGCCGCAACGCCATTTGACCCTCAGCACCAAGAATACTTGGCGAAGAGAAAATTCAAAAGGAAAGCTTTCTGCGAAGAAAGCCGATAGTGGTGCAGGTAGAGGATGCTGGAGAAAGCTAATGCTGTATTGTAATGATGCAGATACAGACTTATGTCTGGCACGAAAGTGAGCCTACTTCCAGCGGGTCTCCCGTTGCAAGATGATTTGAGGAACTTTATTAAAGGAGAAACGCAAATGATGACTTTATATAAAGTTAGTGCCTCTCCTAATGAACATCAACGCTACTCTTTAACCAGAATAGCTTTGGTCGTAAGTATTGAAGCTTCAAATGTGCATTGCAAAATCTGCCTTATTGGCAAGTGGGTGTACATAGTACGCCTTCGCGGAGGCTTGAGCCCAGTGCAGTGAAAGTTGCACGCTGGGTTCTTAGGAGAGCGGCACCTGGTAACAGGTGTCGCTTATCCGACCAAAATTGGTTAGTGATTTTACTCATTTATATCCTGTTCATGGGTTTTTGCCCTACTAGAAGTTATCCATTTTTCTAATACTGTTCGTCGTGAATTCCCGTGATGTATCAGGGGGCAAATTCGACTTGCCAACAATAATTTGCCTTCCCGCTCTACTTATTGATGTGATTTATCTGCACCCTCGTCTTTTCGGCCAAAGAAGCGTTATTTAAAGCGACGTATCAATACATTGGGGCCTATTTTTGCTTTGAGCGAGCAAGGGTGATTAGAGAAACGGTATGTTAGCTTGGCATTTACGCCTGAGCTTCAGTTGGAAACGGGCACTAGCGACACGTTTGTTTGTCACTATGATTGGCAAGACAATCATATTTGCAGTCTGATCTTACAATGAACCGTTTGAGGCTGCCGCGGGAATGCGGGCCAGCCTTGGGCGATGACGCTATCGCCCACTGCTACCGATTGGGTTATCGCTCGGACTTCACTGACTTGGTTCGAGTAACACGTGATCAAAAATCTTCTTAACGATGGGCGCACTATTGAATGAACCGCCACCGGCGTTTTCGAGGATCACCGTCACGACGATTTGCGGATCGTTGTATGGGGCAAAGCCGGTAAACAAGGCCAAATCTCTTAGGTGTTCGGGAATGTTTTCAGCATCGTATTCTTCGTTTTCTGCCAGACCGAAGACCTGACTGGTACCGGATTTCCCGGCGCTCTTGTAGGGAGCGTTTCGAAACACTTTTCTGGAGGTGCCTTTTTTACCGTGGTTCACCAAATACATGCCGTATCTGGCGAGTACCCAGTAGTTTGATGGTACACCTTCGATCGGCGGGAATTCGGTTGGCTCTTTGGCGGTCGACGCGTTGTGACCCGACACACTATCGAGCAACCGGATCGGTTTTTTTCGGCCATCATTGATTAGGATGGAAGTGGCATTGGCGATTTGGATGGGGGTAGTGGTCCAGTAACCCTGTCCAATCCCGATAGGGATGGTATCACCGATGTACCAAGGTTTATTGAAACGACTTCTTTTCCAATCTCTGGTTGGCATATTTGCCGACGTTTCCTCGAATATATCGATCCCGGTACTTTGGCCAAAGCCAAACATCATCATCCAATTGGAGAGTGAGTCAATGCCCATATCGTAGGCGATCTGATAAAAGAAGGTATTGACGGATTGTTCGATAGAGTGAGTCACGTCGACGCTACCATGGCCCCATTTGAGCCAATCGCGAAACGCGCGAGAGTTGCTGTTGGGAACTCGCCACGCGCCAACGCTGCGAATTTTGGTTCTCGGGGTAATGATCCCCTCATTGAGGGCGGCAACGGCAACAAAGGGTTTGATGGTCGAGCCTGGAGAATAGGTACCTAACGTGGCGCGATTGACCAAGGGTCTATCTCTGTCGTTGAGCAAGGCTTTATAGGCGGCCCTGGAGATGCCGCTGACAAAGGCATTGGGGTCATAGCTCGGACTGGACACCATCGCTAAGACGCCATTATCGCGAGGATCGAGCACCACGGCGGCACCTTTTCGACCGCCAAGCAGGTTATGGATGTAGGTTTGAAGCTCAATATCGATATTGAGGGTGATATCTTGACCAGGGATAGGCGGCACGTATTTGAGTACACGTATGACGCGACCACGACTGTTCACTTCGACTTCTTGATAGCCCACTTTGCCATGGAGCATGTCTTCGTAATAGCGTTCAATGCCAATTTTCCCGATGTTTCTGGTGGCTTTATAATTGAGCTCTTTCCCTTCACTGATGAACCTGTTGAGGTCCGACTCGTTCAAGCGTCCTACATAGCCGAGTGAATGGGTCAAAATATCGGCGTAGGGATAATGTCTCTTGAGCATTGCCATGACATCCACGCCGGGAAATTTATAGCGATTGACCGAGAATTTGGCGACTTGTTCGTCATTGAGGTTGTCCAACAGAGGCACGGAACTAAAACGTCGTGCCCGTTTGAGGTTTGTATTAAACCTTTCTTCTTGCTCTTGAGAGATATCGATGATTTCACGGAGTCTCTCAATCGTTTTGGGAATATTCTTTATCTTTTCTGGCACGAGTTCTAAGCTGAACACTGGCACATTCTCTGCTAAAAGGACGCCATTGCGGTCATAAATCAGCCCTCTGGTCGGCGGCAAAGGAATGATTTTGATACGATTAGAATTAGAGCGTGTCTGATAATACTGATGTTTTGTCACCTGCAGGTTATAAATGTTGAGAACCAGCAGCCCGGCCAGAAAGACAATACATACGAAAGCAAACACGGCTCGGTTTTTGAATAAACTGGCTTCCAGTTCATGATCTCGAAGTCTGCTTCTTTTACTCTTCATAATGTTCTTTTATTGTGGTCGAGTTGAATTGGCCACAGAAGTGAGCCTCGATTGATGGGTGCGTAGAACCAATCCCTAAATGGTTGATTCGGCGTATGTAATATCTCTTTTTTCTACTTCGGTTCGCGTCCTTTGGGGAGCGGGTATTGTCGCTCCGAGCATATGAAATACTATGTGGATGTCCATTTCAAGTCTGATTTGGCTTTCTAGGCTAAAACTGACTAAGCACCCCACTGATTATCAAGGAATATGAACGCAAAGCGTACAGCGTTTAATGGTTATTACCCTCAGCCTTCCAAGATGATGATGCGGGGGCGATTCCCGCAGTACGCTCTAAATCCATAAACCTAGTCGTACTATGACTGATATTTTTAATCACCCACCATTGTTTAAGCAACTTAACGCAGCTCTCACCATGATATGACGTCGAACCCATACATTATGATGTCGTGGTTGCTGGCGATGTTTAGAGATTGCCTATTGAATAGCACAGTCTTTCTATGTGTAAATATTGAGCATACCTTGAGGAGTGATAACCAAAATATATCGTGTAATACCTATATTTTTTCTAATACGTAATGGTCTAAATAGAGTAAATCGCCTAACAAACTTTTGTCCAGAGACGTGTTATGCCGCCATGCATTGGGACTGTGCTCTGGGTGTGCTCTGGGAAAAGATCGCCTTAGTGTTCACTTTTTGGGAGTGGTGTGATTACCGAAGGAGGTTGACGGTCTAAATAGAAATTAGATAGATTTACCGATGATGAATAATGTGTTCAAAGCAAAAAATGATGAGAGGATATTGTACTTCTCAAGCTTTATTGTTTCTGATGTTTTTAGATAGAAGCAGCGTAACTCCGCTCTTCAATACTACAAAGTACAGACTGGATACCGTTGAAGAACGGAAGTTCCAGTTGAATTTCTTTCAATAGGTAAATTAAATGCATTTAAGTGAAAAGAGCTTATTAGGAATGGAAAAAGCAAAAAACCAGTCTTAACTGAGGTTTTTTAATGAAACCAAGCCAACACCAATGTCCCATTTCATAATTGTCTCCGTAAATACTTATAAATATTGAAGCCGAGAGGGATAGAATGAAGCATTATCATGCGAATGATATGACTAAGCATTATTAATGCAGGCTCTAGTCCAAGATAAATGGCAGCGACAGTCATAGACTCCACACTGCCCGGAACCCACGACATCAAGAGTACGATGAACTCCTTATCAATTAGCTTGCTGAATATATATGCAAAAACAACTGTGACTGTAAGACTTAACGTTGTAGCAATAATCCCAGCTCGCGCATAAGAGAAGATATCTACAACGGTTATATCTTTTAGACGAATCCCAATTAATGCCCCTAGAGCGGATGTTGCAATAAAAACAAGCTCTGTCGGGACAAGAAAGTTGTATGACGGTAACTCAGAGTTCACAAACATAGTTGCTAACATCCCAGTCACCATATACGGTGCTGGAGTACCAATTTTATCGAGAAGCAAACCTGAAAAGTAGGCGAGGAAAAGTGGGAGAAGTATCCAAAGGTTGTCTAAGGAAATAGCCGGCCCAGGAACTGGTGAATTGTCCGCTGAGACAAGAAGAGCGGAAGCTATGATTAAGAAAATGAGTCGAACTGTGTGAGTGAAAATCACTTTACTAGAAGGTGAATTGTGATTTTCATTAATGACAAGAACCGCGGCCATCGCTCCCGGGACCGCCCCAAGTAGGCTTTCATATTTTGACCATTTCTCTCGCTTAGAAAGCCAGAGATACGAGGTGAGAACTTGTGCGGACATACAAAGGACGAGTCCCACAAAAAGTAATATCGGATAACCCTTGGAAAGAGTCTGCATAGGGACGATTGAGCCCACTGTGGCACCAAGGATTAACTGTACTCCGGTCAATGTGCTTTTGGGAAGAGCTAGAGTAAACCCTGTTTTTACCGTTAACAAAAGAGCAATCAGGGCACCGAACATTACACCTAGTGGTATCTCGAAATATGTAAATAAGAGCGAGCCAACCAAAGCTATGAATGAGGCTAGATACATGTTTTGGTTTCCCCTTTTTTTAGCTTGAAGGATGACAATAAAGTGGAGATTTGGTTATTAATCATATCTATGTTATTGACTATGTAAAAATCACCACAAGTTATCCGCCCAAGAGCATACAAGCCCATTTGAATATCACCAGTTTCTGACTTAGCAGGCTATCAAGTACCGGATTGCTTCTATCGAGTGAACGTTGTATTCCTGTAGCATTGATGATGAAATCAAAGAAGTACTCCTTTTCTATCTGTCTCTACACAATATTGACCATTGTCTAATCGTTGAGCAAAGTCACTGGCAAGGTAAGATGTATCAGTGCCCGGAATGGAAACCTGATGAGGAAGCTAGTTCCACCCTTGTAGGAGTGGAACTATGGTCGATAATTAAAATGGACAGCTCATATAATCCTGAAGGATTATCTTTTTGGGAGACATTTTGCAGACAGCAGCCTAATTGCCTCTAAAAATCAGTGCGCATGTAGTGCAACTAAACTTTGTGACACAACGAGTAAGACAAGAGTACGAAGAGATATTAATGATGTTAGTGGTCTTTATCATATATACCAATGTCTTTTTTTAAATGGTCAGAAAGGTGTCTCACATCGAGAGATGCATTTTTATTTTTTCCACTTTTAAAATTATACCTTTTAAATTTAATCCGCAGATAGCGTAAATAGTCTCTAAACTTCGATTTTTTTTGAATTGTTTTCACTGACTTTTCATTTTTCATAGCAACGCACTCTTTTTTATAAGAAAAACCATAATTTTAACGACCAAAATTAATTGAAATTAAGTATCTTTAAACCCAGAAGCTTCGTCTTCATGAGAAAGTTGATTTGATACTAATTATGTTTAATTTAGGGACTGCTGCTCCTTTTCTCTTCAGTGAAAATAGTTTTATTTGTCTTTCCATGACGAATTCCATTATTGTTTTGTTACTTATTGCCAGAGTAAGTAGATAGTTACTTATTATTTTATAAGTTAACACAAAGGCTAAGAGCTAATTATTTACATTTAATTTATATTTGTTAAGGGTTTATAATGAAAATCAGGATTAGATACTGTTCACGAAATGCCTCCAGTATATAAAAGGATATTTGATTGGTTTGATGCGATGGTGCGTTCTAGAATTTTTTCATTTCTAGCCTGTATTTTTGGGGTGAAAGTGCCCCTGTATAAGAGTAACTTGGCGTTAATGTAAAAACAGTGTGGTCAAATCTACACCCCAACCCCTTCCAATAGGGGCGTTTTTCATCGATAATTTAGCCTCTTAGTGAAAACAAAGACTAATTGGAAAGTGTTCCAAAAATGCCCCTGTATTTTCAATTTTTGACCACACCCTACGCCAGTATTGCCATTCAGTCGAAGGTGAACGTGATCGTGCTGAGTCGTCTTTTGGGGCATGCTGAAGCGGAAACGACGCTAAAGTATGCGCATTTGGGACGTGAGGACGTGTGTCAGGCGGCCTCTCATGTGTCGGGTGTACTCGTTAAGGGGATGCGCTCATGAAGTCACTGTTATTCACTTCTAAAGTGATTCAATCACTTCATTCAAAAACTCGAACGTATACGGTGTGGGATACTCAAGTTCCAGCGTTAGGGGTTCGAGTTTATACCGATGGTCGCCGTTTCTATGTGACTCATTTATCCATTCCCAATAAGACGTTGGCGGCAGTGGGACAATTCACCCTAAAACAAGCCAGACAACACGTGCAAGCTTTACAGTCTTCTTTTTTAGACAAAGAGACGAAACCAATACGGTTGCTCCGCTTTGATGTTTTGGTGAAAGAAGAATGGACGAATAAGGTCTGCAAAAGATGGAAACTGAGTACACAAGGGACAGCGTCGAGCGCCTTAAGAAGGCATTTGTTGCCCGAGTTTGGACGTTTTCCTGTCAGCCGTATTGATTCGTTTCATGTGCATCGTTGGTTTGATGAACTCAGCCAGAATTACGCAGGGGCTGCCAACCGTAATCTTGATGTGCTTCGTTCTATCTTCAAATATGCGGTGAAGCAAGGTTATTGCATGGACAACCCTTGTGAGGGTCTCAAGCAAAATCGCAAAAAAAAAGCTCAATCGTTTTTTGAGTTTGGATGAGTTAGCGCGACTGCAGAAGGCATTAACGGTGGTCAGCCAGCAGGGTGATCTGGAAGCGTGCTGTTGTCAGGTGCTAAAACTGGTGCTGTTAACGGGGTGTCGAATTTCAGAGGTAACAGGCCTGCAATGGTCTTTTGTTAAAGGCAGGGAGTGGCACTTGCCGGACAGCAAAACGGGTGCGAAGGTGGTGTATGTGGGCAAGGAAGCGCAGAAACTCCTTTCAGACATACCAAAGCAAGCATGGACACAGCGTAGCGAATCACACGATGATGTGTTTATGCCTTTGCGTCGTTTTGTGAGTCGGTCGACTAAGGTTAGTATGGTCTGGCAACAGGTGCGAGCCTTAGCCCATATCGAGGATGTTCGCATTCACGATTTGCGCCATACCTTTGCCAGTTATGCGGTGTTAGAGGGGTATCCTATCCCAATGGTGTCGAAACTGTTGGGTCACACGCGCATTTCATCCACGCTTCGTTACGCTCACGTGGATGATGCGCAAGTATCGCAATCTGCTGAGGCGATAGGGGAAGTTATTAGTGGAATATTATCAGGTCAGCTTGTGAGTAACCCTAAAACTCGAAAAGTGAGAGCCTCTAAACCTAAGCCGACGAAATCTCCCCCCAAACGCAGAGGAAGACCTATCAAAGCAATACCTGAACTGACCGATGAGGAGGTTGAACGGCTTAGATATGAAGTGGATTTTTGGGAATGGTGATTAAAATCTCTGTTGGAATAACATAAGTACATCAAATTTTAAGGTTAGGGTTTTGGTGAAATTCGTGTTTGAGGGCAGTCACACTTGGAGGTCTATGCTCATTTACTTTTCACTTGCCTCACCGTAGACCTTCAGCCCTGTAGCATCAAATAGCATCAACGGCTAAATGCTGAATTGCTTTTTCACCAATCCAAAATATCAGTGACTAATGATTGATTAAAGCTTGATTATATTGCTTCCAGTTAGTTTTTTTATAGCGAGGCTTGGTCATTAATCTAAGTCTTTGAGTCAACTTAGCTGCTCAGCTCATAAGTTGAAGGTTTAATTTTCTAATCTTGATAAATAATGATTCTTTATCAAGATTACATGTGATTGTGAGCATCTTGTTTTTAAGTAAAGAGCTAAAGTTTGGCGTGTTTACTTATTAGAGTGGTAAAACGTTATGACTGTAGCAAAGAGGACATTAGGACGGATGATGTTTGTTGCGCAATTTTTACCATTTGTATGGTTTGTTCTTCTAATATTAATCCAAGAGTGATTTTAAGGCGATTTAAAACGCATACTTTGACTCCTTTGAAGAGGTGTGGCGGGTTATGCTGAGCCCTTGTACAAGGTTTTCTGTTCCACTAATTTAGCTCATCGTATTAATCTTGTCATACAAAGGGTAGTGGTAGCAGTGGTAAAAACAGCTTGAGCTAAGTTTGTTCAGGCGAGTCACTCTACTCATATATTAAGTCTAAGTGAGGAACGGTCGTCCATGTAGCGTTGAAGTCATTATTAAAGCAACTTCTATGTCTTGTTGCTAATAATCAAAGACAAGCCAAATCCAATAAATATCCCTCCAGTAACCTTATTAAATGTCGCTCTAACCTTTTCCTTTATAAGCCAAAACTTAAGCTTCTTTGTTACTAACGCGTATGTTAAAAGTGCTAGGAATGACGACGATGTAAAGGTGAGTGTAAGCAAGATAAATTGCGGTATGATGGAATGTTCAACTTCGATAAACTGAGGAAACAAGGCCGAATAAAACACGATAGCCTTTGGGTTAGTTACACCAACCAGATACGCTTCACGAAACAACATCTTTCTGTTATGCGCGCTAGCTTGGGGCTCATAATTTTTTAAAGTCCGTTTGTTTGATCTCCACGTCTTTATTCCAAGTAAAAGTAGATATATTCCGCCAACCATTTTAATAAATAGGAATAATGATTCAGATGCCAAAAGAAGAACACCTAACCCTGTAGCCGATAAGCCTGCCATTGTGATCATAGCTGCAATATTTCCAAGAATCCCTGAGACCGCTCGCTCAACCCCATACACGGCTGAATTTTTCACAGTCAATAACACCGCAGGCCCTGGGGAAAAAGTAGCAGCTACACAAATTGTAAAAAATAGTAAATAGTCCATATGTTTGTTATCCGTAATATGAAAGACCTATTGAAAATATAAAGGACGTAATGCTCTGTTAGGGGATGAGACTCCTCGACTTTAAAAAGATTACATCACAAGTATTTTATTATTCCTTGACGGTTAACTAATTAATTTATATTTAAAT
>NZ_JBFRSN010000057.1:0-5314 GCF_041473595.1 Vibrio sp. 10N.222.46.A1 | reverse complement strand
GCCCGAACCCTTCGGGCAGCGTTTGCTGGTCATTTCTACTACGTTATCGGCTTCTCATGTAGGCTAGCTACACATCGAAGCCTCTGCCTTGTATAAATACCCAGCAACTCGCTGCAAAAATCAGCTCGAAAGATCAACACGCCCTAGCTTTTTATTTTATTTTCCAGTGCTTAAACGGTGTCACAACGGCAGTGTAATTGCTGTGACACCGATTGAACTTCAGTCTAAGTAGACCAAAGCATTAGTCCGAATCCGAACCTAAGTCGTTGAGGTTTAATCTAGCCCCACCAGAGAATCACGAGTTAAGTCTTTGATTGTCTTAGCGCCAGTTAGAGTCATCGCAACGCGCATCTCTTTGTCGTAAAGGTCGAGTAGGTTCTCAACACCTGCTTGTCCTTGCGCTGCTAACGCGTAGACGAAAGAGCGACCAAGCAAGGTACAGTCTGCGCCCATCGCCATCATGCGAACTACATCTAAGCCAGTACGAATACCAGAGTCGACCAGAATCTTAGTGTCGCCTTTTACTGCGTCTGCAATTGCAGGCAGTGCTTTAGCACTTGATAGAACGCCATCAAGCTGACGACCGCCGTGGTTTGAAACTACGATACCGTCTGCACCAAATCTTACGGCGTCTTTTGCATCTTCTTCATCAAGAATGCCTTTGATGACCATCGGGCCGTCCCAGAAATCACGGATCCACTCTAGGTCTTTCCATGAAATGGACGGGTCGAAGTTGTCACCCAACCAACCGATGTAGTCTTCCAGTTTGGTTGGAGAACCTCGGTAAGTAGAGATATTGCCAAGATCGTGTGGTTTACCCAACAGACCAACATCAACCGCCCAACTAGGATGACGCATCGATTGGAATACACGACGAATTGCTGCATTTGGGCCGCTCATTCCTGAGTGCATGTCACGGTAGCGAGCGCCAGGTACAGGCATATCCACCGTGAAGACCAGTGTTGTCACGCCTGCCGCTTTGGCACGTTCCAATACGTTCTTCATGAAGCCGCGATCTTTTAGCACGTAAAGTTGGAACCACATTGGGCGCTCAATCTTAGGTGCGACTTCTTCAATCGGGCATACAGATACGGTCGACATCGTAAAAGGGATGCCTTTATTGTCTGCGGCTTTTGCAGCTTGTACTTCGCCACGTCGTGCGTACATGCCTGTTAGACCAACGGGTGCTAAGGCAATCGGCATCGCGAGCTTTTCACCAAACAACTCGGTTTCTAAATTTAGGTCCGACATGTCATTGAGGACACGCTGTTTGAGCGCGATCTCTGCAAGATCGGCCGTGTTGCGGCGTAGGGTATGTTCACCGTAAGAACCGCCGTCAATATAGTGGAAAAGAAACGGTGGTAATTTCGCTTTTGCTGCGGCGCGGTAATCAGTCGATGCGGATATGATCATAATTTCAGTCCTAAATTCTTGGGATGTTGCCCTTCTATGAGAGCTTGGCTTGGGCTGCTTTAATTCTTGAAAGTCAGTGTTCGTTTGTTCTCTAACGGTGAAACAGAGAAGCAATAAAATGGCGTTAATACCCGAGGGTGTTGATGTGTTTTAGTATCCATTCCGAAACTCATCAACTGTCTTATTAGACGGTGTTGCAGTCGGGGAATTGAGTATTAACGCCAAGTGCTTTTGTAACGACTTATGGTTTACATAAGTGCGTCTGTCATTTTGAAGCCGTAGATAACCACTAGGCCGATGATTCCTGTCATCACCAAGTAGTAGAACGTTGGGATGATAGTCTTACGTAGTGTTGCGCCTTCGCGTCCTAGCAAGCCTACGGTCGCCGATGCGGCTACCACGTTGTGAATTGCAATCATGTTACCTGCTGCAGCACCAACGGCTTGCAGAGCAACAACCACAGCACTAGAGATCGACAGAGTTTGTGCTACTTCGAATTGGAACTGGCTGAACATCATGTTTGAAACGGTGTTCGAACCTGCAATGAAGGCACCTAACGCACCAACCGTGGCACTTAACGCTGGGAATGCGCCGCCGACTAGGTCAGCTGCAAAGTTGGCAGTGGTTACTGGCATACTTGCTAAATCAGCACCGTTCACGCCAGAGTTAATGAAGATACGAACCATTGGGATGGTGAACACCAACACAAAGCCTGCACCAATCAGAGTCTTGCTCGACTCACCAAAAGCTTTAGCCAGTGGTGTTGCGCTGCGTGATTGCATTAGAACAGCAACCAGTGCGACGAAGACCAAGATACCGCCAGGTAGATACAGAGGTTGAATCGCTGTGCTTACGCCGGTCTCGCCAAGGATGTTGCTGAAAGAAAGGCTAACGCTCTTAAGCAGGCCTTTGAACTCAGGGCTCACACGGCTAGCAACTAGAGTGACAGCGAGCAGCACGTAAGGTGCCCATGCCATCGCCATGCTCATTTTTTTATGGCTTTGGTTGTTGTCATCAAGGTCGATTTTCAAAGAACCTAGCCATTCTGCTGGCCACTTGTCCTCGCTTTCAAAGTCCCATTTTGATTTAGGTACTAGGAAGCCGCGTTTTGCTGCTGTTACAACAATCGCAAGGCCAACCAAACCACCAATCAGTGATGGGAACTCAGCACCGAGGAAAACACCCGTTAGTGCGTAAGGAATGGTGAAAGCAGCACCGGCGAACAGTGCGAACGGCAGGATATCAAGACCTTCAGTCCAGCTTTTGTTCTTACCGAAGAAGCGAGTCAGCATCATCGCCATCAATACAGGAATCATCACACCAACGCAGGCGTGGATGATTGCAACACTTGATGTGATCTGTTGTAGGTAAGCATCCCATGTTGAACCATTGGCAATCAGGCTTTCACCGATGTTGTGCGTATCCAAACCTTTGTTTACGCCAACAATGATAGGTGTACCAACTGCGCCGAACGATACCGGCGTAGATTGAATCATCATGCCCATCAGTACCGCAGCTAACGCTGGGAAGCCAATTGCCACCAACAATGGAGCGGCGATTGCGGCGGGTGTGCCGAAGCCTGATGCCCCTTCAATGAATGAACCAAAACACCAAGCAATGATGATCGCTTGTACACGACGGTCTGCTGATATGTCAGTAAATCCGTTGCGGATGGTGGTGATAGCTCCGGTGTGTTTCAAAGTGTTTAATAAGAAGATGGCGCCAAACACAATCCAGAGAACCGACACGGTAATGCCGAAGCCTTGGAATACTGAAGCCAGCACGCGAGTGCTAGACATATCCCATGCGAATAGGGCGATAGCAACGGTTAATGCAAATGCCACTGGCATCGCTTTTTTTGCAGGCCAGTTAAGGCCAACCAGCAGAATCGCTGCAACAACTATTGGCGAAAAGGCCAATAATGCTAGTAGAGTTTCACTCATGGGTACTTCCTCGTACTTGTTTTCAAACGTTCATGTTTGAAGTGAATAACACGTCATTAGTTTTGTAGGTTTAATCTGAATCTCGAGGATTCAATTGTTGTAATTAGAGTCGCTTTATTTGTAACCGATGTGATTGCAAAAGCTGTTTTTGTAATTGTTTTGTTAATTTGGCGTGAATTTACCCCTTTATTTTTTATTGATATAGGGAAATAATGAAAATAATTAATTCCAAAATTGGCATAATCAAATGCGAGCAGACGATTTGATCCTGTTTTCACAGGTAGTAGAGTTGGGTAGTTTTAGTAAGGTGGCAGAACAAAATAACCTTACAAATTCGGTAGTTAGTAAGAGGATTGCGCGTTTGGAAGAAGAGATTGGCGTGCAGCTATTATATCGAACCACGCGTAAATTGACGCTGACCGAGGCGGGTAAGGCAATGTTACACGGAGCCAAAAATGTGAAGCAGGCGGCTCAAGAGGCTATGGACGCAGTTTCAGGCTTTGGTGAAAATGTCAGTGGTCATATCAAAATGTCAGTGCCTACTATCTCCGGAGATTTGATTCTCGCAGACGCTGTTGCCGAGTTTTGTAATATGCACCCAGGTTTAACGGTCGATATGTCTCTTAACAATCGATTTGTTGATTTGGTTGAGGATGGTCTCGACTTGGTCATTCGAACCGGTTACTTGGAAGACTCCAGCTTAATTGCCCGTCATATCTTGGACTCTCAATGGGTGGTATGTGCTTCTCCGTCTTATATCGCCAAGAATGGTAAGCCGATGCAGCCCAAGGATTTGGTTGAGCACAATTGTCTGCAATACGCTTATCAAACAACGGGTGCCAGTGAATGGCAATTTCTGCATAGCAAAGATGGCTTTACCGATAACGATAAATACATAGTGCGCGTCTCTGGCTCTTTCTCTACCGATAATGCGACGGCATTAAGAAAAGCCGCTTTGGGCGGTCATGGTGTGGCGTACGTGCCACGTTGTCTGGTGTATCACGATATTCGAAACGGCCAGCTGGTGGACATCTTCCCTGACTTAGTCGGTAAAAAGCTGGGTATTTATGCGGTGTACCCGTTTACTCGCCAGCCACCGAACAAGATTAAGTTATTGATTGAACACATCAGAACGCGTTACCTGACGATTTCACATTATTTTTAATAAGGATCACGATGAGCTATTTAAAAGAGTATCAATATCCAATCACCAATAAACAGATCGTCAGCGATGACTATTTTGGTCAAATAATCGAAGACCCATATCGCTGGTTAGAAGACGACAGAAGTGACGAAACCGCGCAGTGGGTGGCGAGCCAAAATGAAGTCACATTCGATTACCTTGCTCAAATCCCGTATCGCGCAGAACTGCGAGAGCGATTAGCGAAAGCGCAAGACTACAAAAAGAGCTCACAGCCGTTTGTGCGAGGTGATTACACCTATTTCTATAAGAATGATGGACTGCAGAATCACAGCATTCTTTATCGTCAAAAAGAAGGTCTGCAGGTTGAAGTGTTCCTAGATCCGAATACCTTCTCGGAAGATGGCACCACATCACTGGGTTCGGTGTCGTTTTCTAAAGACTACAGTTTAGTAGCGTACAGTATTTCCGAGGGCGGAAGCGACTGGCGTAAGATCTTTGTGATTGATACTGAGACTAAACAGCAGCTTGAAGCCGAAATCACCGACGCTAAATTTACCGGCATTTCTTGGTTGGATAATCGTGGCTTTTATTACTCTAGTTACGATAAGCCAGACGGTAGCCAGCTTTCTGCACGTACCGAACAGCACAAACTTTACTTCCATGAGTTGGGTACCGAGCAAGCTAGCGACAAAGTGATTTTTGGTGAGAACAACACCGAGCAGCACCGCTATGTGTCGGGTTACACCACCGAAGACGACCGTTACTTGATTATTCTAGGGCGAGAGTCGACATCGGGTAACAGACTGTTCTATAT
>NZ_JBFRSN010000056.1:0-1940 GCF_041473595.1 Vibrio sp. 10N.222.46.A1 | reverse complement strand
CTTGTATAAATACCCAGCAATTCGCTGCAAAAACCAGCTCGAAAGGTCAACACGCCCTCATAACCCACTCTTTGTAGTGGGTTTTTTTGTGCCTAAATTCCGGCGTCTATACTTAATCGAACGTAATATCCTTAGTGTACGTAAGTAACTAGGTGAACGTTAATAACTAGGCGAACCTAAGCGATGGAGAGACTTTATGTACGGAAGTATTCTGATTACCTTGGCACTATCAACAACGCAACCTTACCCTGAAAAATTTGAGAAACTTTATACCGAAGAAACCGAAATCACTTATGACGACCTCGTAGTCGATGTTCATGGCTACAAAGTTCCCACGAGATCAGCATTTCGAGGTTGGATGCTCCTTAACCACGCCCAAGATCAAGTCAAGGCGATCGGACAGCAACTCAAAGATAACGGCATCACCCAAAGCATGCCTCTGCACTTAGTCTTGTTGCAAGGCACCGACTGGGCAATGAGCAACACCACTCTGTTTACCCTACCCAATAAAAAGCATGTACCAAAAATGATTAATACCCTTAAGTACATTCAACAATATATTGAGCCTGAGATTGGCGTTGTAATTCCTGTGTCTGGAGAAAGAACCGATATCTACAATAAGCAAGCGGGTGGCGCACTGCGAAGTAAACACTTAGAGTTCTGCGCTTTAGACTTAGTGCCTGCTAATGATATTACTCGCGAAAATCTACACGTGAAGCTTAAAAAGATTCATGCGGAATTTGGGCAAAAGAATAACGTTGGACTGGGTTTGTATTCTGGTGTTCGATTCCACATCGATACTTGTGGATTCAGACAGTGGTAAGAACACGGATGGGTCATTAAGACACACAAAGAAACAGAGTCATTACGACTTAAAAATAGAAACAATAAAATTAAACCATTGATTTAATGATAAAAATATAACTGGAACGCTAATTGCTATTGATAACAAGTATCATAATTATTAATAGCAATTAGGAATTCAATATGAAGACGATGACTCAACGCTTTCAAACTCTACTTTCTGTTTCAAATTTCAGTTTAGCTATCACCGCCTTGCTAATGCTACTCAGTATTATTGTTGCTTATCCGATGGCCGATTACTTCTCACTACCCATTCAAATTTTCGCACACATCAGCACCATATTAGTGGCCGGGTTACTAAAAATCAGCTACGTAGGCCGCTGTGTTGCACAATACAGCCTTGGGCAAGAAGTACGCTAAATCACACAGCGCTAGCCTTGATACTGGAACCATTAGACAATATCAAGGCTACTGAAAAGATCATACAGTTGGTGGGATTTATAAGGTTTCGGCAAGTAGGCGTTCATACCTGCTTCAAAGCAATTTTTGATGTCCTCTTCTAAGACACTAGCGGTTAAAGCAATAATGGGTAGTGGTGGGGTTTGTTGATCTGTCTCCCACTCTCGAATCACACGAGTCGCCGTTATACCATCCATAACTGGCATCATGCAGTCCATTAGAATGGCATCAAACTGAGCGCCCTGGGTGATGACATCGACCGCCTCTTGGCCATTGCTGGCAATCAAATATTCATAGCCCGCTTGCTCAAGGAAGAAGCTCGCTATCTTCTGATTCATCAGGTTGTCTTCAACAATCAGAATACGTCGATTCAGAGAACGAACTTCTTCATCTTTTACTTCCACAGTCGGTGTTTGTACTTCACCAGCATCAAGCGATCGTAGGCTGTTTAAGAAGCGTCTACCCAAAAATGGTAATGTATGAGTCGAGTGAACCGTTTCTGTGATTAGATTGGTTTTAAATAGGTGATGCTGGCACACAATAACGCGAGTCAGCGGATACAACGCCTTTAACGCCTCAAGATCTTTCCTCATAGAGTGATGCAGCGTGTGACAATAAAGCACCAAGTCACTTTCTTTCAGGCTCTCACCAAGATCCGAAATGGATGACACAACATT
>NZ_JBFRSN010000055.1:0-217 GCF_041473595.1 Vibrio sp. 10N.222.46.A1 | reverse complement strand
GGCGTGTTGATCTTTCGAGCTTGTTTTTGCGGCGAATTGCTGGGTATTTCTACAAGGCAGAGGCTTTGATGTGTAGCTAGCCTACATGAGAGGCCGATAACGTAGTAGAAATAACCAGCAAACGCTGCCCGAAGGGTTCGGCTAAAAGCGTTTTACTCTTTGTTGAGGGAGATTTGCTTAGAATGACTAGGCTACTTCTCCCTCGCCGCGATTAAAA
>NZ_JBFRSN010000054.1:0-603 GCF_041473595.1 Vibrio sp. 10N.222.46.A1 | reverse complement strand
TATCCGAACGGCATTAGAGCATAATGCTCGGCTTTTTTGTGCCTGCTATTTGAACTTAAGCTTTGGTTAGTTCTATATATTCGGCAGCTTACTTCAACTAAACGTCGTCCCTATATCTAATGTTAGCGCCTAAACTTAGCTGTATCGCGTTCTAAGTCTACATTGAAATAACGTGCTACAAGATACTAAAACAATGAGTGAAGGCTATCTAAGCGACGTTACAGTTCATTTATTCGTAGAGTTGTACTCGAATGCAATTAAAAGAAGATCGGATTTCGTCGTTCACTATTCCCAACTCTTGTGATCTTTTTGATGCAAACATTGAGCAATTGAGAAATCGAGCAAAAAGTAATCGGTAATGATAAGCAGACAAAAGGGAAGGGGCTAGGCGGATTACGTGCATTGGTTCGATTCACTCTAGTTAACTTAATCGAGTAGAAATTAGGGCGTGTTGATCTTTCGAGCTGGTTTTTGCAGCGAGTTGCTGGGTATTTATACAAGGCGGAGGCTTTGATGTGTAGCTAGTCTACATGAGAAGCCGATAACGTAGTAGAAATGGCCAGCAAACGCTGCCCGAAGGGTTCGGCTAAAAGCGTTTTACTC
>NZ_JBFRSN010000053.1:0-6055 GCF_041473595.1 Vibrio sp. 10N.222.46.A1 | reverse complement strand
TGGCGCTCTACATCTTCTTCATTGATAGTAGAACCCGATGGTTTGGTGTAAACCCCATCTTTATGAGAGATCACAACAAGGATGCCTTTACCACCACTGCCTTGAGCGGGCTTGATTACAAAGCCCGGCCACTCTTTAACCATCTTGTGGATTGTTTTTACTTCAGCTTGGTGGCTAATAACGCCAATAAGCTTTGGCACGGTGGCGCCAGCCTGTTCAGCAATGATTTTAGTCTTAAGCTTGTCATCAACGAGTGGGTACTTGGAACGATCATTGTAGCGGCCAATATAACTATGGTTACGCTTGTTCATTCCCATTATGCCTTTGTCTTTCAACTTAAACGGTGAAGTAAATTGATCAAACATAACTTAGTCCTCCGCTAGCGGTTTAAAGCGACGAAGCTCGGTTAGACGGTAGCCTGTGTAGTTACCTAGTAACAAGATGGTCGCTAGAATAACAAGCTGTAAACCAATAAAGTTAAACGTTAAGTGCTGAATGAACGGGTTAGTCATACCTAAGTAAACAAGCACCGCGGTAAATAGAGAGCCACCACCTTGAAGTACAACTTCTTTCGCGCCTTCTTCTTCCCAAAGGATAGACATACGTTCGATAGTCCAAGACAAGATAATCATTGGGAAGAACGTAATTGATAGGCCTTCTGTAAGTCCGATTTTAAATGCGACTACAGTAAATATCGAAATAATCATAATTACTGTAATAATTACAGCGGATATTCTGGCCACGAGCAATAGGTTGAGTTTGGATAAGTAACTTCGAATTACAAGACCGGTACCTACAATCAGTAGGAAGCCAACAATACCGGTAACCAACTGTGTTTGAACGAATGCCACGGCAATCAGAACGGGCATGAACGTACCAGAAGTCTTAAGACCTATGATGACACGTAGGAACACAACAATCAGAGCACCGATAGGAATCAGCATGATGGTTTTAAACATCGCTTGCTCTTCTAGCGGCAGACTATGAATGGAAAGGTTTAACAGTTGATCCGCTGATACTTTACTGTTGGTTGCTTCAGTTGGAGTAACTTCCTGAGCAATCATAGAGAAGTGAACTTTACTGTTCTGACCGCCAACCACGTCTAATAGAGATACATTTGATTCATCCCAAATTAGCAGGTTTGGTTGAACTTGCTGCTCGCTAGATTCAGGAGAGAATAGAACCCACTGGTTATTATCCCAAATTTGGTTCATGTGTTGGATTGATTGGCGACGACGTCCGTCTTCCAGTTCAATAACACCGACGACTTTGTTGTGGATTTTAGCGGCAGAAAGTAGCTTGTGTGTCGCTTCCACTTTGGTCATGTTATTCAGAATCAGCGCTGAGTTTTGGCTGTCTGGATCGTTAAGCGTTTTGATTAACTCACGAGTAAAGGTGATGTTGTCTGCTGAGCGCTTGGTTGCTCTGTCAATCAAAGCAAGGGCCGCGGCTTCTTCAGGACCATCAAAGCTTGGTTGAGCCACATCACCTTCTGGAGGTGTTGAGGTAACGTTCGCTTGGCTATCGACTAAGAACTGTGTCTTGTAGTAGATAGTCTGCGGACCATCTGCGTGACGAATTGACCACTCAGCACGGCGACCTGAATCTGTATTCAAGTACGAAATGCCATAGCCTGGTGATGAAGCTGACTCGCCGATAAGTGTAAAGTTAGACTGTGTGTGAGGTGCGGCTAGTGAAACTTTTGCTTCTTTGCCCACTGCATTGAATTCGATACGAGCTTCAATGTCCCAAACTTGATTAGTTTCGCCTGGAGTCCAGGGTACACCGTAGGTTGTATGTCTGAACATACTCAGAGTTATACCTGCCACGATGAGCAGGAATATAGAAATATAAAATGGAATTCTTGACGTCATAGCTTACCCTACTATTGTTATTTAACTTCCGTTTGTACGTACTTTTTACTTACATCTACTAGCGCTATGTCTTTGATAAATTCGCGCCCTAGTAATACAGGGTGACTCATTTGAGAGCGATCCGCCAATGTAAATTGCGCTTTTTCATGGATTTTTCCGACTTTTACCCATAATTCGATCACAGCTCGACGTTCTGTTTGATCATTCGTCGATTGACGGATTTTCACATAACGTACAACGGGCGCTTCGATCCATTTTTGGTCTTCTTTTGCTTGTGCTTTATCTGCCAAATGGAACTTAACCCAATCTTTACCGTTACGTTCGAATTCTTTGATGTCGACGGCATTTAAAGAAGAGGTGGTTGCGCCAGTATCAACACGAGCATCGAAGCTTTGTTTGATAGAGTCGATCGATACTTTTTCAATACCGCCTAGAATAGTCGGCTGTGATGTAGGAGCGGTAGGTGCAGCTGCAACGGCAACAGGCTCGGCTTCTTTTAGCTCTTCAATGACCCTGTGTTCCATACTGGTCAGGTGAACATCTAATTGACTAGAAAGAGTGGTAATTTCGTCTTCCAAGCTTTCAATATAATCACTTTGATTACTTAGCTGCAGTTCAAGATTTTGAACCTTGTTTGCGATGTTTGTCTCTGAGCGGGAAATAGCGTCGAGAGTTTCTTGATGGTAGGTAGCACCGCTCGTGAGGGTGCAACCAGAGAGCAAACCAACCGCCACGATAGGCGATAATCGCTTAAACATATAAAAACCTTTGGAAATTAGAGAATAGTTCAGACTATTTAGAAGTTTATCCCACAAAAAAGGATGCGTGAAGCATCCTATTGTAAGAGTCTGGTCATATTGAATCGCAATGTGAGCGCTACGAAAATTATTGTCACTTAAGGGCGCTCACTTATTAAACATGAGCGCAACTTTTGTACAATTAGTTCTCTTTTTTATCAAAATTCCCACATATAAATAACGGTGGCTGTATGACGACAGAGCTTATGGTTTTGTGTAACAGAGCTTAAGGTTTTGTCGCTACTAGAATCGCACGCCTTGGTGCAGGGTGACCTTCTACGGTTTTACTTGGATCATTAGGATCTAAGTAATCCGGTAAAGAGTTGTGTGTCATCCACTCTGTTGTGCGTTGTTCGCCAATCGTTGTGACATTTTCATCAACGATACGCACGTCTTCAAAGCCTACCTGTTCAAGCCAGCGTTTCAGTGCGCGTGCAGATGGGAAGAAGTACACGTTTCTCATTTGCGCGTAGCGATCCACAGGCACAAGAACAGTGTTTTCGTCACCTTCAATCACTAACGTTTCAAGTACCAGTTCGCCACCAGATACCAATTGGTCTTTTAGTTGAATCAAATGATCAAGTGGTGAACGGCGGTGGTAAAGCACGCCCATGCTGAATACAGTGTCGTAAGCTTCCAATTTTGGCAGTTGCTCAATACCTAGAGGTAATAGGTGAGCACGTTGGTCGTCGCCCATCAATTTACGAATGGCTTCAAACTGAACCAAGAATAAGTGAGAAGGGTCGATACCCACCGTCAAGCGAGCGCCTTCACCTAGCATGCGCCACATGTGGTAGCCGTTGCCACAACCTACATCGAGAACCGAACGGTTTTTCAATGGAGAGATATGTGGAAGCACACGATCCCATTTCCAGTCACTGCGCCATTCTGTATCGATATGAATGTCGTGAACTGTGTAAGGGCCTTTTCTCCAAGGGTGGAAAGTCTTCAGTAAGCTTTCTAACTTTTTAAGTTCACCCGTGTGGAACGGTGTAGAGCTGCCAATCGTCACTGAGTTTTTCAGATCAACTTGGTCAGGCACACCTTGCGGGATTTTATTCAGTGCACGCAACCAACGGTCGAAGTCGCCGTGTTCTGCATTTTGCCAATCCGTCAGCTGTTGAGGAAGAACATTAAGCCACGGCTGAAGGCGAGTGTCTTGGGCAATGAGTTGATAAAAATTGGCAAAATTAAACATAGTTTTTCACTGAGTTAATAGGGTCAATAAACCCTAAAATAGAAATTAAATTTGTCATTCCCTACAGTGAGGGACGAACATGATAGGGAGTCTCGGTTTATCGTACTTGATAGAGACCCCCAACACGCTCCTTCCTCGCTCTTGAGGATGACATTTTAGTACGAGCTGACTGGGTATGTGCGCTATTTAATCGCGAACATTGAACCGAAGTTGAAGCATTGGAACCACACTTCGCTACTTGAGAAGCCAATCTTTTCAAAACGTTGCTTGTGAACTGTAATCGAGTCAGGACGCATCACGTTTTCAATTGCGCTGCGTTTCTGGCTGACTTCAAGCTCGCTGTATCCGTTTGCACGCTTGAAGTCATGGTGCAGGTCGATAAGCAGTTCATTTGAACTTTCGTCTTCGAATACGTACTTTTCAGAAAGGATTAAGATTCCGCCCGGGCGTAAGCCTGCATGAATTTTTTCAAGCAGAGCGTATCGGTCGTCAGGAGACAGAAATTGCAGTGTAAAGTTAAGCACCACAACAGAGGCGTCTTTGATTTCCACTTCACGGATGTCGGCTTCAATCACTTCTACCGGTGTGTCACTGCGGTAGGCGTTTACATGCAGCTTACAGCGTTCAACCATGGCTTCTGAATTATCGATAGCGAAAATCGTGCAGCCTTCTTGCTGAATGTGACGACGCATAGAAAGTGTCGCAGCACCAAGCGAGCAGCCAAGATCGTAAATATTTGAATGTGGCTTTACAAAGCGTTCAGCCAGCATGCCGATTGCAGAGATGATATTGCTATAACCAGGCACCGAGCGTTGAATCATATCCGGAAATACTTCAGCAACCCTTGCATCAAAGGTGAAGTCTCCAATTTTATCAATAGGAGCGGAAAAGATATTGTCTGTGTTGCTCATGGCATTTTCTCTCGACAGTCAGCGTAATTGGCACAAAATTCATACCAAATAAAAGGGGACGTATTTTACGTAAAAAAAGCGCGGCTGTCACGAAAACTGAGATTGATGAAAGTGAACGCTTGTTAGTAGTTGTTTACTATCAAAACATCGAGATTTGATGGTCGCCTTTTTGAGCAGGAAACTCCGCCAAATTAGGCAAGGTTATCTTTGTGTGTTCAGCAACTTGCGTCTGTAATTGCTTATAGATAGCAATCGCCAACTCAGGGGCGTGATTATTGTCTGGGGTGTGGATCATTAAATAAGGTTGTTTTCCTTCATTTAACCAAGTCGGTAATTTCGCGAACCAAGGTTTAAAGAAAGCCAGATTGGGTTCCTGATCTGGATGACCAATAAAGCGAACCATCGGATTGTTTGCCGTCGCAATGGCATGAACCGGAACACGTGGTTTCTTTTGATGCGCGTCGATCACCGCTTCTGTGGTTGGTGGTGCGGAGAAAACAGGACGGCTATCCATAATGATGCGATTGATCCCTTCTTCTATCAACCAATGATTGAAACGTTTTTCGGCATCGCCTTTATCAAAGAAACCAAGGTGACGAACTTCAACGCCGAGCTGCATGTCTTTTGGAAACAAGGTACAAAATTTTTGCAGGGCAGGAAGCATGCTGGGTTCGAAGCTATGGGGCAATTGAATCGTCCACTGACCAATGCGCCTATGTAGGGGCGACATGGTGAGCAGAAATTCTTTGAGCTCGGCTTGGCAATGTTTTAAGTGCTGCTGGTGGGTGATGAACTTAGGCAGCTTAAAAGTAAACTTGAAATCATCGTGACTCGCGGCTTTCCAGTTATTGACCGTTGAGACACTGGGTGTCGCATAGAAAGTCGTGTTGCCTTCAACGGTATGAAAAACTTGGGAGTATTTTTCTAAGCGCTCAGCGGGTTTTGTTCCTTTACCATAGAACTGACTTTGCCACTCAGAGTGAGACCACATTGTTAACCCAAGTCTTAGAGGTAAAGTTTCTGTTGTTATTACACGAGCATCCATCTATTACACCGTTATTTATCACGCCATCAGTCATTACAAAAAATTTTTGGGTTGAAATTAGGGCGTGTTGATCTTTCGAGCTGGTTTTTGCAGCGAGTTGCTGGGTATTTATACAAGGCAGAGGCTTTGATGTGTAGCTAGCCTACATGAGAAGCCGATAACGTAGTAGAAATGACCAGCAAACGCTGCCCGAAGGGTTCGGCTAAAAGCGTTTTACTCTTTGTTGAGGG
>NZ_JBFRSN010000052.1:0-8641 GCF_041473595.1 Vibrio sp. 10N.222.46.A1 | reverse complement strand
AAAATTAGTATCACTCAAACTAATCATTGAGTGGCAACAAGACAAAATTCAGTATATTCCAGTATCGTAACTTATCGTTAGAGTTCTTATTCTCGGCTGAATGTTAGTCACGTTAATTGTTGCAAGGTTACCACTTAAGTTATTGATTAAATGGTAATGTTTTTACTTTCAATTGAGTTGTTTTATCTTAGGACTCATTAATCTTAGTCTCTATTCCAAATTTACACACTGCACATTTAGAATGACATTCCAATTAGTATTAGACGCTATCATTTATCCTCGTTGTCCTACATAATATCTTTCAGCCATACAAAGAGATGGTGTCATGCTAGGTTAAAAAAATGAGCCAAAGTAGCTCATATAAAACGAGAAAAATATGAAACGTTTACTTATATTATTGGGAGTTGCCGTGTTTTCTGCGTCTGCTCTCTCCCACGGTACCCACGTCCTGAATGGCTATTGGGAATATCAGGATTACCTCACTAAATTTCCAGAGCAAAAAGCATTGACCGATAAAATGGTTGAAGCTGTGCAAAATCCCCCTGTGCCATTGAGGCAAGTTCAGGATGAACCTATCACGATTTCAGTTGTGTACCCGGGGCAACAGATCTCTGATTATTGGGTTCGTAATATCCAAGCCTTTGAGAAACGCCTAGATAAATTGAGGATCAATTATCAAATAAATCAGGTTTTTACTCGTGATAATGCTAACCCCTCTCAGCAGAGTATCTCTTTGCAAGAAGCGATTGAAAATAAAACGGATTATTTGATTTTCACGTTAGAGACGACGCGACACCGTAAGTTTATTGAACATGTGTTGAGCTCAACGGACACCAAGTTGATTTTGCAAAATATTACCACACCAGTACGTGCATGGGCCGATAGGCAGCCGTTCATGTACGTGGGTTTCGACCATATGACGGGGAGTTTAAAGCTAGCGGATTACTTCAAACAAGTGAGTGAACCGGACAGCAAGTATTCTGTGTTATATCGTTCTGAAGGTTATATTAGTGATGCTCGTGGAGATACCTTTATCCATGATGTGAATTCTGATACTAACTTTGCTCTTAAGTCGTCGTTTTACACAAAATCAAGTAAAGAGAGCGGTTACCAAGCAGCTAAAATCAGCCTAGCTAACGATAAGGATCTAAACTTTATTTATGCATGCTCAACGGATGTTGCTCTGGGCGCAGCAGAAGCTATTCGAGAATCTGGTCGAGATGTCTTAGTTAATGGCTGGGGAGGCGGCTCTGCAGAATTGGAAGCTATAGCAAGGGGCGACTTAGATGTTACGGTCATGCGCATGAATGATGATACGGGTATTGCGATGGCAGAGGCAATTAAATGGGATCTTACCGGGTTGGAAGTTCCTACCGTTTATTCAGGTGAGTTTGAAATTGTGACTAAAGAGGATTCTCCAGATCGTATTTTAGAACTTAAGCAGCGAGCATTTAGGTACTCAGACCAATAATGAAAAAAAGCTACGCCATTACACCAAAGAACACTTTAGCCAAATTAATTACGCGTATCATTATTTTAGTGATTGGCGTGATGGCGCTTGGCGTGCTTATTCATAACTATGAAACAAGCAGTAGGATCGTTAAGCAAGAGACGAATAGAACGGTTAAGCAAACTTCTAGCTTGATCCAAAACATGTTCGATTATCGATTGTCAGTGCTGCAAATCCATCAAGACAGTAGCTCACACAGTGAAACTTTAAGGGAGTATTTTGATACCAACAATGAAGAGGCTCTGAGCTACTTTTTTTATGGTGTTGACCAACGTGAGCCTGATTATGCTCCTGATTTGCGTTTTGTTTCAACTTATAATGGTTTAGCTTGGGAAGATGGCAATGGGCAGTTCTATGGTTTGGATGAATCTAGTTTAAAACATATATCTGATGAGGTCGCTTTTAGCAGTAACTGGCACTTCATTCAGCTGACTACGGATATCGGTAAGCGTCATTTGTTGGCTCGTCGAACCCCTATTGTTGATAACAAAACCGGTGAAGTTCTAGGGCAGCTTTATGTCGCTATTGTGCTCGACAACAATTTTTCATTGGCTGAATCTATCCAGCAAGGCAGCAATTGCGAAAATATCGTTATTGAAGCGCATGGTACTCCGGTGACATCGACATTCAGTGGCGATGAAAGCTATACGATAAAAGACGTCCTCAGCTATGAAATGTACGAGCAGCTACCTCGTCATTTCGTCACTATTGCAACCATTAAGATCAATGCTGTTGAAACCCCCCTAACCATTCGCGCGATCCAGAAAAACACTAACCTCATTGCACTCGAAGATAATTATGAACGTACCATCATTGTTATGATTGTGGTGATCATCATCATGTCTTTCCTTGCGCGATCTTGGATTCAAAGAAGAGTCGCGGCAGAACTTGATAAGTTAATGGAATTCACTCGTTCTGCAAGTGGTAATGAAGAGTTCAGCAAGTTTGATGGTTCAAATATTTTCGAATTTCACCACATTGGCTGCACGTTGGAAGATACTTTTGAGCGCTTATCTGAGCAACACCAAAAATTTCAAGATCTGTTTAATTTTGCGCATTCTCCAATTTTGGTTTGGTCCGAAAAAGGTGACTTAATTCAGATGAACCCAGCGGCTCGTATGGCGCTATTTGATGAAGATGATAACTATGGTGCAATGGCTCGAGAGTTTGAGCTCCGTATGTTGCCGAATATCCAGATGGTGGTTCAAGGCTCTAAACTAACGGGCATTAACGTGCCAATCGGCGAGAAGGTTTTTCGCTGGAACATGTCTGCAATCCGAGTTGAACACGGCATTACCGGTGTGGTGGTGCAAGGTCAAGATATTACTAAACTTATAGAAGCAGAAAGACAGGCAGATCGAGCGCGTGAAGAGGCAGAGCATCTTGCCAGTGTGCGTGCAGACTTCCTCGCTAAAATGAGTCACGAAATTCGTACGCCATTGAATGGTATCCTCGGTGTCTCTCAGTTGCTTAAACGTTCAATACACGATGAAGATAACCGTGATCAGGTTGATGTACTTTGCCATAGTGCAGAACATCTACTGGCGGTACTAAACGATATTTTGGACTTCTCTAAGATAGAGCAGGGACAATTTAATATTCAGAAGAAAGATTTCCTCTTAGGAGAGTTAGTTAACACCTTAGATAGCATCTATCGCCCACTTTGTGAGGATAAATCCGTCGAGTTCACCATTGTGAATCACTTGGTTGATGACATCAAAATACACACCGACCAGGTTCGCTTGAACCAGATCATGTTTAATTTACTGAGCAACGCCCTTAAGTTCACTCATCAAGGCAGTATTTCCGTCAGTTTTGAAATCGAAAGTATCTTGAATACTGATTACGCTAGCTTGATTGTTCGAGTAAAAGACAGTGGCATCGGTATTGATGAGAGTAAGATCGATGCTATTTTTGAACCTTTTGTTCAAGCAGAAGAAACGACGACTCGGGAGTATGGCGGTTCAGGACTTGGGCTTACGATTGTAAAGAATCTTGTCGATATGCTGGAGGGAGACATTCAAGTCCGAAGCGTTAAAGATCAGGGGTCTGAGTTCATTGTAGAAATCCCAGTGGAGTTACACTCCAAGCCTCTGTTAGCCGACGTTAAGAAACAAGCCGACATGGAGCCTGAGGCGTTGTTTAATCGTTCGTTGAAAGTGCTGCTAGTGGAAGATAATCACACCAACGCCTTTATCGCACAGGCATTTTGCAAAAAGTATGGGATGGTGGTTACTTGGGCAAAAGGTGGCTTGGAAGCGATAGAGCTAGCAAAAAGCACGGTTTACGATCTTATCTTAATGGATAATCAACTCCCTAATCTGGGTGGAATTGAAACCACTCAGCAACTAAGAGAGCAAATTGGCGTAACAGCTCCGATTTATGCGTGTACTGCCGATGCTCAAGAGTCAACAAGAGAAAGGTTCATGGCTGCTGGAGCAAATTATGTGATCGTAAAACCGATAAAAGAAGCGTCGTTGCACAAAGCTTTTGTTCATTTCAAACAACTGTACTGGGATGATACTCAGCATTAAGTCGAAGCTAGAAAGTGAGTCACTGATTCAAGGAAACAACGGCTTACTCTTGCTGAAAAACAAGATACACTGCTTCAGATATGTACTTGATGGAGAAATATTAAATGGAACTGCAAACCTTATTGAATACTCTGGCTGATACCCCAGAAAGCGTGCAATTTGAAGACACAATAAAAGTGATAGAAGCTCATTATGATTTTGCTGAGAGTGAATTTCGTAATGGCGATGTAGTGAATGCCGCTGGGCAGAATAATGGTTCGTGTAAGATTTTTGCTTTTGGTTTAGAGCAAGGTCTATCTGCAGAGCAAATACTTGCTTGTTTTGGTCAATTTTATCGTAATGACGTATTAGGTTTTCCCGAGAACACTGACCATCAAAATATTCGTAACTTCATGACTCATGGCTGGAGCGGAGTACAGTTTTCTCAGCCTGCGCTGATTGCAAAATCGAAGTAACCACTAACTAGATAACTATTAGTAAGTAGTAAGTAGTAAGTAGTAGGTCGAAACTTAATGTCGTATCTTGAAGCGAGAGAACAACCTCTCGCTTTTTTGTATATGATGAACAGGCTCGTAAGCTGCTGAGTAGCTTTGTAAGCTATTGATTATGTTTGCAAGCTTTTGATTATGTATGAAAACTATTGACTAGGTTCGTAAGCTACTGAATAGGCAAGGCAGACAGGCATTTACGGCACATGCACGCACCAGTTTTTGGAATGTTGCTAGTATCACGCTTCTCTAACTCAAAACACCAACACGTCTCTTTACCCGCACTAATATCGCATTGAGCTGGCTCATGACACTGCGGACATTGGTGAGTCGAACTCTCGCCACTAAGGTTATCCATGACTGACGTTCGTTCGTCTTCAGATAAGCCTTTCCAACCTATAATTTCATCCATTGTTCGAAAGCAGCCACTGCACATTCCGCCATTATTTTTACAAGCCGCTCGGCAAGGTGTTTTCATCTATCTAACCCATGATTCATTTGGGCTGAAATGTAGCATATTTGTTTCCTTTTTAAGAGTCATCAAACCAAAAACACAAGGGTCTGTTGATCTTTCGAGCTGATTTTTGCAGCACTTTGTGGGAAATTTCTACAAGGCAGAGGCTTTGAAGTGTAGCTAGCCTACATGAGAAGCCGATAACACAGTAGAAATGAACCACAAAGGCTGCCCGAAGGGTTCGGTTAGAATCGTTTTATACTTTGTTAAGATGTATTTACTTAGAATGACTAGGCTACATACATCTTGCCGCGCCTAAAACGATTCTATCTCGAACAAAAATTTAACCACGAAAGGTCAACAGACCCTAAGTAAAATCGACAAATGACCTCGTAATTTAAAGGCTTTTCATGTAGCATCTCGCCCCTTTTGTTGAGTGGGGGATATTATGTTTATTGGGTTTGATTATGGAACAGCGAACTGTTCTGTCGCGGCGATGGTTGATGGAGAACCAAGCCTGTTACCATTAGAAGGTAGCAACCATTATATTCCCTCAACGGTATTTGCACCTACTCGTGAGAGCGTTTCTGAGCACCTATTTCGCCATTTGAATATCAAACCGAGTGATGCGATTGGTGAGCAGGTGTTGCGACGTGCTATCGCTCTGAACCGAGAAGAGAGTATCGACCTAGTGCCAGAAGACATGGCATTTGGTCAGGCTGCATTGGACCTTTATTTGGAAGACCCTCGTGACGTTTATTACGTTAAGTCCCCTAAGTCTTTCCTTGGTGCCAGTGGATTGCATGATGTTCAGGTGAGTTTCTTCGAAGATTTAGTGTGCGCCATGATGGCGAATATCAAGCATCAAGCTGAAATCACGACTCAAGAGCCGATCAAACAAGCTGTTATTGGGCGACCAATTAACTTCCACGGTCGTGGTGGTGAAGAAGCAAACCGACAAGCCGAAGATATACTCTCACGTGCAGCCAAACGTGCAGGTTTCCTTGATATCGCTTTTCAGTTTGAACCGGTCGCTGCAGGCCTTGATTACGAAAGTACTCTGACTGAGAACCAAACGGTATTGGTTGTCGATATTGGTGGTGGTACCACCGATTGCTCATTGTTAGAAATGGGGCCAAGTTGGTCTGGTAAAGCGAACCGCACCCAAAGCTTGTTAGCACACAGTGGACAAAGGGTAGGGGGTAATGATCTTGATATTTACCTTGCCTTCAAACAATTGATGTCACCTTTCGGTATGGGTAGTAAGGGTATTTCGGGTATCGATATGCCGTTGACTCAATTCTGGAATCCAATTGCGATAAACAATGTAGAAGCTCAAAAAAACTTCTATTCAAGGGAAAACCTAGCCGCGTTAAAGTTACTTCGTAAAGAAGCTTCAGAGCCTCAAAAGTTAGACCGTTTAATGAAGGTCTATCACGATACTTTAGGTTACAGCATTGTGCGTCGGGCGGAAGAAGCCAAGATTGCATTGGCAGAATCCTCCCAATATCGAACAGCAATCAATGTTGCATCAGAGCTGATTGAAGTGGATATCTCCGTTGAGCAGATGATTGAAGCGATTGAAACGCCAAAATCTAAGATGATTGAATTGGTTAAAGAAGCGATTCAACAAGGTCAGAAAAAGCCAGATGTCATCTACATGACGGGTGGTTCTGCCCGTTCTCCTATTCTTCGAGAAGCAGTACAACAAGCCGTACCGAATGTGCCAATTGTGAGTGGTAACTATTTTGGTTCCGTAACTTCAGGCCTAGCACGTTGGGCTGAGGTTTGCTTCAAATAAGAATGTACTAACTTGTATTAGGGCAACCAGTCACGGATTGGTTGCCCTTTTTTTGTATTTTCTCTAGTGAACTTTCAATAAAGCAATAGCCAATAATTAATAAAGCAACTTATCCTAGTTCAAATTGGGAATTGTTTCACAAGGCTAAATATTTCAGTACGGCTCATTATGTTACAGGATGTTTCTAGGTTAATGGTATGTCGCAGAATGGTCTGGAAAGTCGTTTGTAGCTTAAGTGTCTAATGCTGTTTTTATGATTGGAAAATCAAAAAATCAAAGGTTTTTATATCAAAGAATACCAAAAATTAGCTTGAGGTTTGTTTTTAATACTTTGTTTTTAATGATGTTTTTTGTTTTTATAGCGCGATTTTTTTTATTTTATATATTTTAATGCAACTTTTTTGGCAGTCGTATATTAGTGTTTTCCCACTTGTTAAATGCAGGTAACAACCTCTTCGTAAGTACGAGGTTGTTATGGAATCACTCTCCCAGTTACAAATGGATATGACAATGAATAAGAAACTTTTAGCGCTAGCAATTTCTGGTGCAGTATTTGGTACACAGGCAGTTGCGGTAGAGCTTTATAACGAAGACGGTACAGCCTTCTCTGTTGGTGGTCACGTTTCTGTAAACCTGAATGGTTCAGAGAAAGGCGATACGGATGTTGGTACAAACTCACCACGCATCAACTTTAATGCTACGCAAGAATTAGGCAATGGCTTCACAGCTGACGCTAAAGGCGAATGGGCGCTTAATTACCTAAACGGTGGTGACGAATCGTTTACTACTCGTCTTGGTTACGTAGGTTTAACTCATGATGAGCTAGGTCGTGCTGTTGCAGGTACGCAGTGGGCGCCATACTACGATGTAGCTTCAGCTACTGATATGCCGATCGCTTTCGCGAACGATTTCTTATACGACAACCACGGTGCTCTAGGTACTGGTCGTGCAGACAAAATGGCAAGTTACCGCAACGGATTTGATTTTGGTGAAGCGGGTGAGCTTAGCTTTGGTCTAGGTTGGCAGGGCAGCAATGACGTAACGACTGACACTGAAAACGTTCTTGGTGGTGTTGTTGTTACTACTCGTTCAACGGTGTCTTACGATGACCGTATTCAAGCGACTCTTGGTTACTCAATCGCTGGTGTTAAATTGGGTTATGCCTTCAACACTGGTGACTTCAAAGAGGGTGGTGTTTCTAAGACGGCTGAATCTCACCTAGTTTCTGCTGCATACGGTTCTTACGGCTCAGGTTTATACCTAGCAGGTATCTACGCTTCAAACGAAAACATGAACGTAGGCCTTGAAGAAAGTGATGCATATGAATTGCTAGCGGCTTACGCTTTAGCGAACAGCTTAAACTTAAGCGTTAACTACGAAGTTGTTGAAGGCGAAGCGACGAAAGGCGCGGCAACACAAACTGACCGTGAAGAGCTAGCTCTACAAGCTGAATACAACTTTACGAGTAATGTTGTTGGCTACACTGGCTATCAGTTTGATCTAAACGATGCTGACAACAGAAAAACTGACGACAAGTGGACTATTGGTGCTCGTTTCTACCTATAAGTCGCGACTCATTGAGTTTGACCACTATTATGCATAGTGTTTACTCCTTAAATTTACCTTTTCGGATACTGTCCTAGACACCATGCTAAGCCCTCTCAAGCCTTTTGGTTTGAGAGGGCTGCTTTCGTTCTATACGCATCTGTTTTAGCTTTTCCTTCATGTTACCCAGCCATTTATTTCATCTACGTAGCTATGGTCTACGCAGCGATGATCTACGTAGCTAAGGCTCTTGTCATTAGTTCTTATACGTCGCGATCTTCGAATAAAAGTATTTAAATCATTTAATTG
>NZ_JBFRSN010000051.1:0-964 GCF_041473595.1 Vibrio sp. 10N.222.46.A1 | reverse complement strand
ATTTATACAAGGCAGAGGTTTCGATGTGTAGCTAGCCTACATGAGAAGCCGATAACGTAGTAGAAATGACCAGCAAACGCTGCCCGAAGGGTTCGGCTAAAAGCGTTTTACTCTTTGTTGAGGGAGATTTGCTTAGAATGACTAGGCTACTTCCCCCTCGCCGCGATTAAAACGCTTTTATCTCGAACAAAATTTAACCGCGAAAGGTCAACACGCCCTAATTACACCCATAAAAAAACGCGAACATTGAAATTCAATATTCGCGCTTGTTCGAGTTCGATAGCAGGAAGTCGTCAATGAACGAGAACCCTCCTACGAAGCGATCTCGTTACATAATCTTTGTAAAGCTACGTGACAAACGTTCTGTCTACTATTTCTGAGATGCAGGCTTAGAACGGCTTCTAGATGGTGAAGGTTTGTTACCTGTAGGCTTGTTACCTGATGACTTGTTAGACGGTTTGCTCGAACCATTACTTCCACCGAAACCAGACTTTTTAGGTTTACCTGCACCACCTGGCTTGCCAGAACTATTCGTAGAAGGCTTATTACCGCGCTTATAGTTGCTGCCATTATTTCTTAAAGACTTATCATCACCAGCAGCTGCAGAGTTGCTGTCTGAAGCTTTGTTGCCTGAGTTAGGCTTACGCTTTGGAGCAGATCCATTACCTGCTACATGACGCTTGTTCTTGCCTGCTGGCTTATGGCCGCGAGCATTCTCACCAGAACGTTGGCCATCCGAGTGTTCGCGTGTCTTTTTCGGTTTCTTAGGCTTAATCGGACGCGAATCCAAGCGAGATTCTGGTAATTTGTTTACGGGTGCAAAACCTTCCAGTTCACGACGCTCCAGTACTTGTTGAATAAGGCGTTCAATACCGAATAGCTCACCCACTTCATCTGCACAAACCAATGAAATTGCTTTACCAACTTCACCAGCACGGCCAGTACGACCAATACGGTGAACGTA
>NZ_JBFRSN010000050.1:0-8273 GCF_041473595.1 Vibrio sp. 10N.222.46.A1 | reverse complement strand
ATCTAGCTGAGCTATAAAAAGACTTCATTTTTAATATATTGACGTCTTTCTAAATGCCTTTTCAAATACTCTGCTCTCAAGGACGTGTCGCGGACAGAGCAGATCGTATGCTCGAGGGCGCAAAGCTCACAGCAAATAAACTTGCTCTATATTATGACATTACACCTAACTACGTAGGGCAACGATCGCCTACGAAATCGGATGATTGGAGTGTTGCACTCCAGGAATCTCGAAAGACCCTCGCTCTGTTGCAGACAAAAATCTCCCATTTACTAGCCACTGGCGATAGCCCTGTCCTATTTGCATCAAATACCTGCTCAGCGAGCTTAGCGACACTGCCCGTTGTTGCATCGACTTTTCCTGACATAAAGGTCCTATGGATCGATGCACACAGTGACTTTAATACCCCTGAAACGACAGAAACCGGTTATCTCGGCGGGATGGTATTGGCTGCTACATGCGGCCTGTGGGATAGCGGTTTTGGCGCGGGAGTTAAACCTAATAATGTTGCTTTAATTGGCGTACATGACATCGATGAAAAAGAACTTAACAACGTTAATAATGCAGGTCTCATGCACTTTCCCCCTTCAACTCTGACGCCAGAGTCAGTCATCAAATTCATTGGTGATTCCAAAGTCTGGGTTCATGTGGATTGGGACGTTATGGACCCGGGGCAGATTTCCGCTGACTTCAAAGTCGAGGGAGGCTTGAAAGTCGCCCAATTATTGGATCTATTCGAGTCACTTCCTAACAACCAAATTATGGGCTTAGAACTTGCTGAGTTCTGTGCAGATAGCCACTCGTCAGTAGCCAATACAGAAGGACTAGATCTCATCATTCAAGCCGTGGATGCGCTATTCAAAAAAAATAAGAGTTTAAGTCATGGAAATCATCAAAACTAACCCTGCGGCTCTTGCGCCTAATGAGCAACATAAAACCTTGTATACACATGCAGAACTGTTGCAAGAACTGAATCAGTTTTCAAACTGGAAGAAGGAAGCGTGGGAAGAATTCAGTAAGAGAGTCAGCGCCCCCTGAGTTCCCTTGCCTGTTTAGCCGCAGAGCGTGGAACTCTAAGACTATCCAAGTGCTGTTTTGTGAGTCGGATGAACACAACACTTACTACCCGTTTTTGCATGGACTGATTGCTTATACGGACATGTTGAATTCCACTCCAGTTAATAAGCGTATGTTCTCGCCATTAGTGGTGTTTTTTTCTCCGGACCTTTCACTTTCAATGGCACCGCACAAGCTTGGTTGGGAAGTCTTAAATTGGACGCATGAGCACGATGTCGCTCAATGGCCTAGGCATATACCTATCGACCCCGAGGCATCTAAATGGACATACTGCTTTAATGGTGTCGAACTGTTTATCAACATGAGCTCAGACAAGCATCAAGTGCTTAGAAATCGGAATCTCGGCTCACGCCTTAATTTTGTGATTAACGCAAGGGAGGTCTTTGACATGGTCGCTAATGGTGAAACGAAAGGTGGCAGGCAGGCTCGAGAGCGTATTCGAAATCGTGTCAAAAAATACAACAACGGAGTGATGCCAACTGAGTTGGGGTTTTATGGAGAAGAAGAAAACCTCGAATGGCGTCAGTATCAGTTGCAAGAAGCTAGTGTGAAACGACCAAGACTGTGTCCCTTCAAATAAAAACTAACGAGAGAACGTAGATGCCTTTATATAACTCAATAACAGAAACTGTTGGATGCACTCCAATTGTCAAACTAAACAATCTTGCTCCAAAGGGAGTCGAGGTTTATGTCAAAGTGGAGTCTTTCAACCCAGCTGGTTCAGTCAAAGATAGGCTTGCACTCTCAATCGTGTTAGACGCTGAAACAAAAGGTTTGCTCAAGAAAGACGACACAATTATTGAATGCACTTCAGGTAATGTTGGAATTGCCTTGGCCATGGTTGCCGCAGCCAGAGGATACAAATTTATCGCCGTAATGGGGGATGGATATTCGCTAGAACGCAGGAAGCTAATTCGCGCTTACGGTGGTGAAGTCATCTTGTTCCCAAGTGAACAAGGTAGTAGCGGCGGTAATCGAATTGCCGACCAGCTTGCAGCTCAGAATGGATGGTTCAGACCCCGCCAGTTCGATAATCCAGCTAACCCTGCTTATCATCGTGAAACGACAGCAAGTGAGATACTCAGTGATTTTTCTGGTAAGCGTTTGGATTACTTTGTCACAGGCTTTGGTACAAGCGGAACTCTTACGGGTATTGGACAGATGCTGAAGGTGGCACGACCGGAGGTTGAAATTGTCGTCCCAGAACCTAAAGGTGCTCAGATCCTCGCAAAGGACCAATGGAAAGTTCACCCCATCCAAGGTTGGACCCCAGATTTCATACCAAGTGTGCTGGATAAGAGTGTGGTGGATAACCTTGTCACTGTTGATGGAAATTTGGGGATCACGACGGCACGTGACTTAGCTCGTCACGAAGGCATTCTTGTTGGTATCTCTGCCGGGGCAACGGTAGCTACAGCTTTAGAAGTGGCTAAATCTGCATCTAAAGGAAGCGTGATATTGGCAATGGCACCAGATACAGGAGAAAGATATTTGTCTACTGAGTTGTTTGATCAACTTGGTAATGAAGAAACGGACCCTTTTATTACAACTTGGAGCGAAGAGTCTATAACAGCTGAATGTAATGCATAGTTCACCCTCTAAATACTGGATTTATGTTAATAGTACACGTGACATGTAAACGCTATCAACGATAATTATCAACGAAAGGAATACTCGTATGGAAAAACGAATTTCATTAAGTGTGTTGGCGTTGGTCATGTTCTGTGTGGCCTACTCTGTAAACCTTCAAGCACCTCTTTACAGTGTTTATGCCGAAAACAGTAACATGGGCCCCGCGGCGGTCGCCATCGCCTTTGCTGCCTATGTATTGGGTCTATTGCCTACTCTATTAATGCTAGGGGGTATTTCAAATAAAGTAGGTAGGAAGCAACCCATATTCCTTGCACTATTGTTAAGTGCGGGGGCAACGGCATTGCTCGTCATTCAGCCAAATTGGACCTCGTTATTTGTCGCAAGACTGCTATTGGGTGTTGCTACCGCCTTAACCACAACCTCAGTCTCAGCGTATATATACGACCTTATTGATGAACGAGAACAAAAATTTGGTACGTTGCTAGTGGCCGCGTCTACGTCGTTGGGGTTTGGTAGTGGTGCACTTGCGACAAGTGTGAGCCTAAACGTAGCTGGCATGACAGTGCTGCCATACAGTTACCTCAGTCTATTTCTACTCGTTTCTTTGTTGTTGTTGTTGCTGGTTCGATTGCCGAGCAACCAAACCATAAAACCAAATCTCAAACTCATTACATTGCCTTGCTTCCCCACCAACACGTGGTCGTATGGTTTAGGCATGATGTTAGCTTGGGCTACAACGGGTATGGTCATCGCAATCGTACCAATACTTCTCAATGAGATGGGTTTAAGCGATTGGACTGGCTTAATGGTTTTCCTATCTATTTGCACTGGTTTTTTGACTCAACACATTGCTAAACGCTTGCACCCAAACTCAAGCCTAATATTGGGATGTTTCTTTACGGTATTTGGGTTTAGCCTCATAGCACTTGGCTACTATCATGAATCTATCACGATCATTCTTTTCGGAGCCAGTTGCACTAGCCTTTCAAGTTATGGTTTCACATATATGGCGGGGCTACTTAAGTTTACGAGTAACCATAACATCGACAAGGCAAGCTCTACGGCTGGCATGTACATCTATTCTTATGTCGGATTTTCGATACCTGTAATTACGTCCGGATTCATAGCGCAGCGCTTCGGTAACTGGATGGCGATACTCAGTTTTCTAACACTTCTACTGGCTCTTTGTTTCATTATTGTCGTCGGAAAGTTGATAGAAGGGAAGAAACAAACTCACTTTATGAAAGTTAAGAGCTAGGAAGGCTGAATGTCAGACTCACAGATTTCGCTCATTACAGGAGCAAACAGAGGGATCGGTTTTGAAATTGCAGCAGAACTTGGCAAGCAAGGTCATAAGGTACTGCTTGCTGGTAGAAAAGCAGCAGCAATTAAAGAGGCTGCTGCTAACCTGAACCTCCAAGGTATCGAAGTCTATTGCTTATGTATGGACATTACCGACGACAAATCTATCAAAGAAGCCGTCCATATCGTTGAAACCTTGTTTGGTAAGGTCGATATACTTATAAACAACGCAGCAATAAGGGTTGAAGAATATGGCACACCGCCGTCTGAACAACCACTCATAAAATGGTTTGAAACGTTCAATACAAATTTGTTTGGTACGGTAAACGTAACCCGCAGCTTTTTACCTTTACTCAAGCGCTCAATGAAAGGAAAAATCCTCAATGTATCGAGCTTATTGGGATCGGTGACGTTACATAGTGACACCAAATCATACGCATACACGGATGAATTTAAATCTCTACCAGCGTACAGTGCCTCAAAAAGTGCCCTCAATTCTTGGACTGCTCACCTCGCCTATGAGCTTCGAGATACCTCGATAACGGTAAATAGCATCCATCCCGGCTATACAAAGACCGACTTAAACGATGGCGATGGGATGTTAACCCCAAAAGAAGGAGCCCTCACAGCGATAAAAGTGGCACTTGATGCTGACAGCTTAGTGAGTGGTCAGTTTATTCACATGGAATCCCTTCTTCCCTGGTAGTAAAAGGAATAGTTAAATGCTCGCAACAAAGAAAGTCGCTTTAGTCTCAGATAGTGATAGCCTAGCTGTCGACTATGATATGCCTTATATTCTGGACGCTTTTAAGCGTACTGACGTGGAAGTTGATGTGATATTTTGGGATAGCCCCAACCACGATTGGGCTATGTATGATGTGGTTGTCCTGCGCTCACCGTGGACCTATATGGAGAAAATTGAGCCATTCATTGAATTTTGCCAACAAGTTGAAAATTGTTCAGTACTGCTCAATCCTCTATCGGTGATCAGATGGAACTCAGACAAGAGTTATTTGAAACAACTCGAGAAGCAGGGTGTCCCAATTGTCCCGACAGAAATCATCTACTCAGAAACTGAGATTCAAGCAGCCGTTGCTAATCTTCAAGATAACTACTGGAAAGTTCACGAAGTCGTGATTAAACCAACAGTTGGTGCCTATTCATTCGGTGTCATTCGTCTGTCCATCGAAGATTTAGACAAAATAACTCAGCATGTGCGTTACCTATTAGGACTAGGTAAGGGCGTCATTATTCAACCATACCTACATACGATTGAAGAGCATGGTGAAACGAACATGATTTACTTTGATCATACGTACTCACATGCGATTAAGAAGGAACCTTTGCTCGCACAACGTGGTGAGACTAAAACGCCGGACATGGAATTTCGCAAGCTAAAAGAAGCGAATAGTGAAGAGAAGGCGTTGGCGAAGCGTATATTGAGGTTAGTACAAAGCAATCTTGGTCTTTCTCAACCACTTCTGTACGCGAGATTAGACTTCATTGAAGGTAAAAATGGTCGGCCGCTGCTGCTGGAACTTGAGATAACCGAACCATCACTAAGCCTACCACTTACGCCTGAATGCGTTGATATATTTGTGCAGTCGATTATTGATAAAGCCCCAAAGCCTGTATATATAAAGGATTCTTTGTAACTGCCCTGGTTACCTATAAGCAGTTAATCGGTCTTCGAACATAATTATAAAGCGGTTCAGAACTTGTCGCCATTTGCTTATATGGGCATCGTCCATTGTACGGAGACATCCTGGATCGCTAAGAAGATCGTCTTCCCTGCCACTTCATCCGTTGGGAATAGCTTACTTTTGTTGACGGCTTTCGAGATAAAAAGTGACGGATAAAAATTTAGCCTATGAAGTTTCTGGACAAAAATAAATCAGTACCTTTGCTAAATTAGAAAGTCATGAATAACTACAGGTATGGAAAGTCACTTAATTTGGTGTCCAGTCTTGGCTGTGCAGATCATTGTCTATCTTTACCATCCTGTTTAATGTATTTGCGATAGGCTCATTATGGTCGCATAACACTCGGTAAACACACATAATGAAAGGAATTTATCTATGATATTTAAAGGAATCAGTGCTTTCCCGATCACCCCGATGTCGGATGAACGAATCGACGTGACCGCTTATAGTCAGATTCTTGGCCGTTTAATTAACGCAAGGGTTGATTCTATATGTGCCTTAGGGTCAACAGGTTTATATCCGTATTTAAACGCATCAGAGAAACATAACGCGATTGCTACAGCAGTTGAAATGGCAGGAGAAATTCCTGTCTTGGCTGGCATCGGGTCGCTACGATTAAGGGATGTGCTTGCTAATGCTGAGCAAGCAGAGCAGCTCGGCGTAAAAGGTCTTTTACTCGCGCCTATTTCTTATCATCGGTTATTCGATGAAGAAGTCTATGAACTCTATCGACGTGTATCGGAGAGCGTTTCGGTACCTATCTGTGTATACGACAACCCAGCTGCTACCCATTTTACCTTTAGTCACGAACTCCATGCTGAGATTGCAAAGCTAAAAATGGTGCAGTCAATAAAGTTCCCTGGTGCGCAATTTGAAGATCAGGGTGGATGCCGAGTTCAAGCTCTCAGAAAACTACTGCCAGGCAATGTAACGATTGGAGTTAGTGGTGACGTATTCGCTTCAAATGGCATTCAAGCAGGATGTGACGTTTGGTATTCCGTCCTAGCAGGTTTGTTCCCACTCACCGCTCTATACTTATTTAAGCAAGCCAAAATTTCTTCCCCTGCGCAAGCGAAAGAACTCTCTCTAAGATATGACAGACTGTGGCAATTGTTCTCAGATAATCTCGGTGCCATGAGGGTGATGGTCAGTGCGGCAGAAATATTAGGCTATGCTGAATCCCCATGTTTACCAACCCCTTTGACAGGATTAGATAGTGAATCCAAGCTCATTCTGCAAGAAATTATCTCAGAGTTAGATCTCGCTTAACACTATATGTAGAGTGAAATTTCTTACGGGATTTTTCGACCCAAAATCAAGATGGCAAGCTTTGGACCAAAACCGTGTCAGTGTTTTTACTAATCTAGCTGCCACGGGTAAAATGTGATCTACCCTGTCAGCACGAAGCTGGACACTTCTGAGTTACGAACCATAGAACATCCTGACTTTGCGGATTACTTCTAGTATTACAACCATACGACCACCCTGCATGTTGTTGGCCAAATGCCCTTATCCACTACAGATGGCAATTGCCGACAACAAAAAACTTATACCTAATAAGTCAAAACCTAAAACACCCTCTTTTAGAAGGTAATATCCAGAAACAATACCAATAATAGGTATAACCAAGATATTTAAGTTAGCTGACATCATCAATATACTTCGGCACTTCTGGTAGGTTATTTCATCGAAGAAGACTACCAGTTCATCTCAATATCTATCTGCCTAGGTTTTATCTTGATAACTAACTAATGTATTAAAGTACCTGCCAAGCACTTTATTAAAATCACTAATATAACCACCTACCGAGGTAGGTGGTTTTGAGAGAGAAATCTAAGACTCAGACGTTTGCCGCTAAGGAACAGAGACACACGATGCGTAAAGATAGTCGTCGCTCGGCATAGTGAGCCCAGAGTGACCATTTCTGAGAGATATATTGGCATAGCCCGGACCACGAGACGTTGATGTCCAGTAATTTATCCTGACTGCCCAGCCACGAGCAGTAAACATATTTCCATTTGTGTTGAATAGTCCCCTTAACTCATTCACAGTAGCTAAACGCCAGTTGGTTCGTCCTGCAATACTCTTGGAATTATATGTGTCACACAATGAATCTGCGTTATTCCAATCGAAAATATAGAAATCCCCAGTAGGACCTGAAGTTCCTATTTCTTGTGTAAAACCTTTATTTGTACTGCCTCCTCTACTATCTAGGAACGTTTTGGATGGTGAATTTGTAAACAATTTCCCACTACCAGTATCGAAGATGTCAAGACATGAAGCTCCCGTACTCCTACATGCATAGACCTCCACGTCCACTGTGTTACTGGTGACTCCGTCTAGGAAAGCCTCAACCGTCGTGGTGGCGACTGTGTCCCCAGACAATAAACCAGTAGGCGTGACCGTTGCTGTCTGTGGTTCATCCGGTGTCCACGTGACCGAACGGCTGACATCTGATGAGGTCCCATCACTGTAGGTCGCTGTTGCAAGTAACTGTTGTGTTTGACCTTTCGCGACTAAGACCTGTGAAGGCGTGACGGTGAGCGAGGTGACGATGGCATTGGTCACCTCCACGTCCACTGTGTTACTGGTGACTCC